>JALAGR010000049.1 GCA_022712335.1 Pediococcus sp.
ACATTAATGAAGACCTTTTTTAAAGAAATTCGACAAAGAAGAAAAAAAATTAAGTAAAATAGTGGAAATTTTTTTGGAATTCGAGTATCATAGTTATTGCCGTAAGGCCTTGAGGCAAGGTTGGACTTACGAATTGTGTCAGGTCCGGAAGGAAGCAGCACTAAGTATGCTCTAGCTTGTGCCTTAAGTTATTGGGTAAATTAACGAACTCTTAGTCCATTGGGCTAAGGGTTCTTTTCTTAAAAAAGCAAATATGGAAGGAAATCAAATGAGTTATCAAGCATTATACCGCGTTTGGCGGCCTCAAAAGTTTGATGATATGGTCGGTCAAGACGTCGTCACTAGAACTTTAAAAAATGCATTAATAACTGAGCAAACTAGTCATGCGTACTTATTTACTGGTCCGCGTGGGACAGGTAAAACGTCCGCAGCTAAGATTTTTGCTAAGGCGGTTAATTGCCATAATCTTAAAGATGGTGAACCTTGCAACGAGTGTGTGACTTGTAAGGCAATTACCGAAGGCACGTTGAATGACGTGATTGAGATTGATGCTGCATCTAATAATGGTGTAGAAGAAATCCGCGATATTCGGGATAAAGCCAAGTACGCTCCTACTGAAGCGGACTACAAAGTCTATATTGTCGATGAAGTCCATATGTTATCAACTGGAGCGTTCAACGCCTTGTTGAAAACTTTGGAAGAGCCACCAGCTAATGTTATTTTTATCTTAGCTACGACGGAGCCTCAAAAGATTCCATTGACCATTATTTCGCGAACGCAGCGTTTTGATTTTAAGCGAATTACGCCTGCACAAAGCTATGATCGTATGATTTATATTTTGGATCAAAAAGGGATCGAGTATGATCAAAAAGCACTATCGATCATTGCTAAGGCTGCTGAAGGTGGAATGCGGGATGCATTAAGCATTTTGGATCAAGTTATTTCATTTGGAAATGAAGAAGTAACTTTAGACAATGCTTTATTAGTAACGGGAAGCATCAACCAAAAATTACTTGATCAATATTTGACGCAAATTTTTAAGAAAGAAACGTCAGCTGCATTAGAAACCTTACATCAAATTTTAGATGAAGGTAAGGATGGTCAACGTTTAATTGAAGATTTGATTGCAGTTCAAAGAAATTTGCTTTTATATCAAGAAGATCCCCAATTAGTGCAAGAACAAAGTTTGAATGATTTATCTGAAGACTTTACTCAAGAAGCTGAAATGGTGACAGGTGTTGAACTATATCAAATGATCGATACTTTGAATAGTATTCAACAACAAATGCGTTTTACGACTCATCCAGACGTTTATCTGGAAGTCTTAACGATTAAGTTGTCTCAAAGAACAACAGCGCAAACGATTCCAGCACCAGCAACTCCAGCTGTTGATAGTCAAGAAGTGGAACAGCTTCGTTCGGAAGTTGGACAATTAAAACAAGAAATTCAAAAGTTAAAACAAAGTGCGGGTAACGTTCAAAATAGTTCACAAACAGCACAACCTAAGCCCAAGAAAAAGGCTGCAGGTTCCAAACAAGTTAAAACGCCAGCTAATCTCACTAAGATTTATCCAATTTTGGAAAATGCTACTAAAGGTAGTTTAAATGAGATGCAGGAACTTTGGCGAGACTTGATGAACATGCTATCTGTTACAGAAAGAGCTTTGATGCATGTTTCTAAGCCGGTAGCAGCTAGTAAAGAAGGAGTCGTTGTTGCTTTCAATTACGATTTTCTTTTTGAGAAAGCTGTTGATAATGAAGTACTCCGTACAGAACTTCAGCAGAATTTAGCTAAACTAACTGGTTCCGATTTTAAAGTTGTCTATGTTACAGTTGAAGAGTGGCCAGAGGTTCGCTCTGGATTCTTAAACACTCATCATTTTGATAAAAATCAGGATGAATCGGATTCAGAATCAGAAACACCAAAGCAATCAGAAACAGAAGAAGATAATCCAGCTGTGGAAAAAGCAGTTGAACTATTCGGTTCTGAAAATGTAAATATAAAAAATGATTAAAGGATGGTAATGACAATGCGCGGTGGAATGGGAAATATGCAAAGTATGATGCGTCAAATGCAAAAAATGCAAAAGCAAGTAACAGAAGAACAAGAAAAATTAAACCAAACTGAATTTACTGGTGCTGCACCAGACGACATGGTTAAGGTTGTATTCACTGGTGATCACAAAATGAAAGACATCGTAATCAACCCTGAAGCAATTGATGAAGATGATCCAGACATGTTACAAGATTTGATTGTGGCAGCTGTAAATGACGCTATGAACCGAGTAGATAGTGAAACTAATAAAACAATGGGTAAGTACACAAAAGGCATGCCCGGAATGTAATTAAGAATCGTAGGTGATAGACCGTTATGCAATATCCAGAACCGATTGCAAAGTTAATCGATAGTTTTATGAAATTACCAGGAATTGGATACAAAACAGCGACACGGTTGGCATTTTTTACACTAGATATGGAAAAAGATGATGTAACTGAATTTGCGAAATCATTAATTTCCGCCCAACGTGATTTAAGTTTCTGTAGTATCTGTGGAAATATTACTGAAGATGATCCATGTGATATTTGCCAAGATCCTTCACGAGATCAAAAATCTGTTTTAGTTGTTGAAGATTCTAAAGACATAATGTCAATGGAACAAATGAAAGAGTATCACGGTCTGTACCATGTCTTACATGGCGTTTTATCTCCAATGGATGGCAAAGGACCCGAAGATATTAACATTGCTACATTACTAACACGATTGCAGAAAAATGAAGCAATCAAAGAAGTAATTATTGCGACCAACGCAACTCCTGAAGGGGAAGCTACAGCAATGTATATCTCAAGATTAGTAAAACCTTCTGGTATTAAAGTTACTCGTCTGGCACATGGTTTGTCAGTCGGTAGTGATATTGAATACGCAGATCAAATGACTCTATATAAAGCGGTCGAAGGTCGAACAGAAATGTAGAGCAAAATAAAATTAAAAATGAGTTAACGCGATTTTAACGGTGCGTTAGCTCATTTTTTTAGATTAATATTGTGATATTTTAATTAACGTCAATAGACAGTCCTTAAAATCTAAAGTAGAATAAAAACAATAAATAATTTAAAACAAGCAAGGCGGGGAATACTGGTGAACGGGCATTTTATATCATTTGAAGGTCCAGATGGGGCTGGAAAAACAACGGTTCTACAAGCAATGGTAGAGCGCTATCAACATCGCTTAAAGGATCAATTAACAGTAACAAGAGAGCCCGGTGGAAATCCAATTTCAGAAGCAATTCGAACGATTATTTTGGATAAAAACAACACAGAGATGGATGCTCGAACGGAGGCGTTGCTCTATGCAGCAGCGCGACGTCAACATTTAGTAGAAACAATTCTGCCAGCTTTGGAAAAGAATCACGTTGTTTTTTGTGATCGATTTGTGGATAGTTCCATCGCGTATCAAGGAGCTGGACGAGAAATTGGTCCAGAAGAAGTCTACGAAATGAACCTTTTTGCTACTGAAGGTGAATTACCAGAAAAAACCATTTATCTGGATATTCCATCAGAACTTGGTTTGAAACGTATTATGACGCATCGAACGGAAGATGTTGACCGTTTAGACTTAGAACAACTTGATTTTCATCAACGTGTTCGCTCAGCATACTTAAATTTAGCTAAAAAATTTCCAGAGCGAATTGTGGTAATCGATGCGAGTCAAAAGCTTGATGACGTAAAAAAAGATGTAATTGAAGTTTTAGATAAAATTTTAAATTAGTGGGGGATTTTATTATGACAACTAAATTAGTTATTGCAATTGTGCAAGATAAAGACGCAAATTATTTGAGTGATCAATTCATTGACCAAAACATTCGTGCAACCAAGTTATCCACAACTGGAGGATTCCTTCAATCTGGTAATACAACATTTATGATCGGAATTGATGAAGAACGTGTTCCTGAAGTTCTCGAAATCATCAAAAAGGCTAGTCATACTCGAGAAGAATTCATGACACCATCAGTTAACATGGACGTTAATATGGAAGGAACAACAGCATATCCAATCAAAGTTCAAGTTGGTGGCGCAACAGTACTAGTTCTTCCGGTTGATCAATTTGAGCGCTTCTAGTGGAAGAATTAAAAGCTTTAACTAATCAAGCTGTGGAAAAACAGCCTGAAATTATTAAACGTTTCAATCAAATGATTGATAGTCAGCATTTGTCACACGCTTACCTGCTGACCGGAGCGGGTGGGATCGGTAAGAAAGACGTGGCCCAATGGGTGGCGATGCGACTATTCTGTATTGATTTACAAAATCAAATGCCATGTGGGAAATGTGAAGAGTGCACTCGCATTATGTCAGGCCAACATCCTGATGTTGTGGAAATCGCCCCCGACGGACAATCAATCAAAGTTGAACAAGTACGTTTCTTAAAAGCAGAGTTTTCTAAAAGTGGTGTGGAAGGCTCACGTAAAGTTTTTATTATTGAACAAGCTAATAAGATGACGACTAGCGCTGCAAATAGCTTGTTAAAATTTATTGAAGAGCCTTCAGGTGAAGTTACCGCATTTTTACTTGCTGAAAATAGAAGTTTAATGCTACCAACGATTGTTTCAAGAACAGAAATTATCGAATTGAAACCTCTACCCCAAGACCGCTTAGTCGCAGAATTAGTGCAGCAAGAAGTAGCTAAAACGGATGCACAAATTCTGAGTCGATTGACTAATGATACAGGCGAAATTAAATTGCTTGTGGAAAATAATTGGATTGCAGAAGCACATAAAGCGCTGGAGAAATGGTTTATTTCCGCAACTGCTGGAGATATAACAGCATTTGTTGATGTGCAAACGCGTATAATGGGCTTAGCTAAGGATCGTTTTTATCAAGAAAAAATTCTAGATTTAATGATGCTATACGCAATGGATTTGTTAGAATTAAAATTCGAACAAAATACCATTACCTATGAAACTAACCGACGGCAGCTGCAGCAATTAGCTGATCAAACTAGTGTACGTCAGTTATTAGAAGTTACGGACTTGATTTTGCCGCTAAAGCATAATTTGAGTCGAAATTTGAATTTCCAAGGTATTGTGGAAAAAGCAACACTTAAGATGTGCAATATATTCAAAATGAGAGGGCGATAGTGTGGATAAAAAAGATTTATTTGATCAAATAACAGAAGTCACGCGAAATACTGAGGATTTGTTAAATAAACTACACGAAACCCAAAGTGCCATGGTTGAGATCATGGAAGAAAATGCTGAACTTCAAATTGAAAATCAACATTTAAGAGAACGCCTAAAGCAAGCTACGACTGCTGAAAATGAAGGCACTAAGAACACAAAATATGGTTTATCAAAGTCACTTCAAAACTTGGAAAAATTATATGCAAGCGGATATCACGTTTGCAATGAATTTTACGGTAAGCATCGTCAAGATGAAGAAGAATGCGCCTTTTGTTTAACCGTCATCTATGGAGATCGCTAATATGTTAACTCAAAAAAGTTTCAGTCAGTCTGCTGAAGGACGGTTGTATCTTGTACCAACGCCGATTGGTAATTTGGAAGATATGACTTTTAGAGCAATCAACATCTTGAAGGATGCTGATTTGATTTTGGCTGAAGACACACGAAATACCCAAAAACTTCTGAACCATTTTGAAATCGAAACGAAGCAGATGAGCTTTCATGAACATAATACTCAACAGCGGATTCCAACGATTTTAAAAATGTTAGAAGAAGGAAAGCAAATTGCACAAGTATCAGATGCGGGGATGCCTTCTATTAGTGATCCAGGACAAGAGCTGGTAAAAGCAGCTGTAGAACAACATTTAAACGTGGTTCCTTTACCTGGTTCTAATGCTGGAATTACTGCATTGATTGCCTCAGGACTAGTTCCTCAACCATTTACCTTCTATGGATTCCTTTCACGTAAAACTAAAGAGCAAAAAGATGAACTTGAAGTTTTGAAAAATAACCCTAATACGGTTATTTTTTATGAAGCACCGCATCGTTTAGGAAAAACGGTTAAACAAATTGGTAGCATCTTTGGAATGGCTCGTAAAATGGTTTTGGCCCGTGAGCTTACCAAACGTTACGAAGAATTTGTGCGAGGTACCATCGAAGAAGTTCAGCAATGGATTTCTGAAAATGAAGTACGCGGTGAATTCGTTGTGATGGTCGAAGGAAATGATCATCCTCAAGTTGCAACAAACAACGAATGGGAAACCATGACGATCAATGAACATGTGCAAAAAATTATTGATGATGAGCAAGTTAAACCAACGATTGCAATTAAGCAGGTTGCTAAAATGCGTGGTTTGAGCAAGCAAGAAGTTTACGATATCTATCATCAATTAGAGCAATAGGAGAGAATAATGGCTGGAAAGATACATGAAGAGCAACATTTAGTCACACATTACGAAGGTGACCAAACTGGAACAATGAAGATTCCAATGATTATCAACGCGATGTTGTTAACTTCTGACAATCAAAGTCAGCAACTAGGTGTTGGGAACGAAGTTGTGGATAAAACCGGATTAGGGTGGGTGATTACCCAATACGTGATGAAAATCAAACGATTGCCTCGTGTGGGTGAACAAATCGTGGTTGGAACTAGAGCAGTTAGTAATAATGATTATTTCTGCCAACGTGATTTTTGGGTCAAAGATCAAGCAGGCGAAGTACTTGTGGAAAACACTTCAATTTTTGTATTAATGGACCGCACAAGTCGTCGTATGCACAAGCTTTTGCCAGAAATTATTGAGCCTTATGGAGCTGAAAAAGTGAAACGAATTGTTCGTTTGCCTAAGTTAGCAACGATTGAGGGCGAAGAAACGGCCAAAGATTACTCTGTGGAATATTTTGATATCGACCCTAATCGTCACGTAAATAACGCTAAATATTTCGAATGGATTTTTAATACGGTGGATCAAGACACGTTGAATAACTATTATCCAACGATGATCAATATTCGTTATCATGTGGAAATTCAACCTAATCAAGTTGCGCACAGCACGGTCAATATGGATCGTGATGCGCTCAAAAGTGATCATAAAATCTTTGCCAACGACACGCTATGTTGCGAAGCAAATGTTGAATGGAATCATCGGTAACGGTACAATAACTTTAGCTTAAACATACATTGGAGGACGAATTAATGAGTATTCTTGTAGTTGGTGGAGCTGGATATATCGGTTCGCATATGGTGAAACGTTTAGTAGAACAAGATCGTGACGTTGTGGTTGTGGATAACTTGTCCACAGGGCACCGTGGGGCTGTCGATACAAACGTGAAATTTTATGAAGGTGATATTCGGGATTATGCATTTTTGAAAAATGTATTTGACCAAGAAGACATCGATACAGTTGTACATTTCGCTGCATTCTCAATTGTTCCTGAGTCAATGGAAAAGCCGCTTAAGTATTTTGATAACAATACGGCAGGGATGGTCGCTTTGCTGGAAGAAATGCGCGATCATGATGTTAAACGTATTATTTTCTCTTCAACAGCAGCTACCTATGGCGTCCCCGAAAAATCACCAATTGAAGAAACTGATCGTCAAGATCCAATTAATCCTTATGGTGAAAGCAAATTGATGATGGAAAAAATCATCAAATGGGCAGATCAAGCATACGGGATTAAATTTGTGGCATTACGTTACTTCAACGTTGCTGGTGCTTATCCAGATGGATCAATCGGTGAGGACCATGGTCCTGAAACACATTTAACACCTATCATTTTACAAGTAGCGTTAGGCAAACGTGAGCAACTTCAAATCTTTGGTGATGATTACAATACACCAGATGGTACCAATGTCCGTGACTACGTGCATGTATTAGATCTTGCTGATGCGCACATCTTGGCCATTGATTATCTTAAAGCCGGTAACGATAGTGATGTCTTCAATCTAGGTTCATCAACGGGATTCTCAGTTAAACAAATGGTTGAAGCAGCACGTGAAGCAACTGGTGAACCAATTCCAGCTAAAATTGCTGACCGTCGCCCTGGTGACCCAGATTCATTGATTGCTGCAAGTCAAAAAGCACGCAAGATTTTGAATTGGAATCCACAATATGATGACGTTAAAGAAATTATTAAGACTGCATGGAACTGGACTCAAAAGCATCCTAATGGTTACGAAGACCGTTAAAATAAATATATCAGTAAATGTGATTGAGGCTATGACATAAATTGTCGTAGCCTTTTTATTTCGGAAAAAGCTGTTAAAGTCAGCATAAATTATTCTATGTTGTCGTCATCACTATTCTGTAGGATAATATGAAGAGGAATTAAAAGGGAGCGAACTTAATGAAGATTTTAGCTATGGATACGTCCAACGTTGCTTTAAGTGTTGCAGTCTTGGACTCAGAGCAACTATTAGCTACACAAACAACTAATATTAAAAGAAATCATAGTAAACAACTCATGCCGATTATTTCACAGACACTAGCAGAAGCTGGAGTAGCTTTGAATGAAATTGACCGCATTGTTGTTGCGGAAGGACCAGGATCGTATACTGGATTACGAATTGCCGTTACTACTGCCAAAACTTTAGCTTTAACGCTAAATATTGAATTAGTAGGAATTTCTAGTTTAGCAATGTTGGTTCTTAACGCACCTCAAGATGGACTTGTGGTACCATTTTTCGATGCAAGAAATGGCAACGTCTTCGCCGGGATTTATGAAAAAAATGGCGAACAAGTTGTAAATGTGATGGAAGATCAGCATGTTAGTTTTGAAGAATTGTTGGCTAAAATCAACGAATTAGGCAAACCGGTTTATTTTGTATCTTCACAGTTTGAACAATTTAGAAAAATTATTGAAGATACGCTAATTGTCGTAGCAGAGCATTCTGGAAACTTAAACAGTCTACCAAGTGCACATGCGTTAGGAATATTGGGATACCAGAAGCAAGAACTCGAAAATGTTTATACTTTTGTGCCCGCTTATCTACGTGTGACAGAAGCAGAAAGAAACTGGAAGGAAAAGCATCCAAACGATGAAAACAGAGAATCATATGTTAGACAAATTAATTAACTGGGCTAAGTATACTTTTTTCAATCGAACCCGGCGTTTGCGTGAAGAAGCTTTCGAGATTAAACATCACAACGTTGTAGTTGAGGGCGAGAGTTACTTTGTAGCTCAAGCAACTAATACCGATATACCTGAAATATTAACTGTTGAAAGAGCAGTATATGATGGTCAGACTCCTTGGGATCGAATGGCATTTGCCAATGAGTTACGAAGAAAATTGGATCGTTTATACTTAGTTATTAGACATAACGATCAGTTGCTTGGTTTTATTGGAGCTTCTTTTGATGATCGGAGTAAAATGGCACATATTACCAACGTTGCAATTTTACCCGAATATCAAAACCGGGGGATCGGGTCATTTTTGATTGAATCAATTATAAAAAAAGCTCAATTTGTCGAATATAAATCAATTACTTTAGAAGTAAGAAAGAGCAATATTACCGCTCAAGCTTTATATTTGAAGATTGGTTTCGAAAAAACAGGCGTTAAGAAGAGGTATTATTTCGGCGATCATGAAGATGCAATCGACATGACATTAGATTTGTCGAAGTGGCGAGGAGGATATCGTGGATCAAACTAGTTTAATTTTAGCAATTGAATCAAGTTGTGATGAAACTAGTGTTGCAGTTGTTAA
Source organism: Pediococcus sp. (assembly GCA_022712335.1). GTDB lineage: Bacteria > Bacillota > Bacilli > Lactobacillales > Lactobacillaceae > Pediococcus. The sequence continues at coordinate 9,657 of JALAGR010000049.1, forward strand.
AAATGGAGATATTATTTTATCCAATGTAATTGCAACACAAATCAATAGTCATCAACGTTTTGGCGGGGTGGTTCCTGAAGTTGCAAGTCGGCACCATATCGAACAGATTACAATTTGTATCGAACAATCTTTAAAACAAGCTGAAATAAGTAAAGAAGAGCTTGATGCTGTAGCTGTAACTTATGGACCTGGTCTAGTTGGAGCACTTTTGATTGGAGTTTCAGCAGCTAAAGCATTTGCTTTTGCTAACAACTTACCATTGATTCCAGTTAATCACATGATTGGCCATATCTATGCTGCTCGGTTTGTTAAACCAATCGTTTTCCCTTCATTAGCGTTACTTGTTTCAGGCGGTCATACAGAATTAGTGTATATGCCATCTGAAAATGAATTTAAGATTATTGGTGAAACACGAGATGACGCGGCTGGAGAGGCTTATGATAAAGTAGGACGTGTAATGGGACTCAAGTATCCTGCTGGTAAAGCCATTGATGAACTCGCCCACCAAGGCCAAGATACATTCCATTTTCCACGAGCAATGGAACGTGAAGATAATTTTGATTTCAGTTTTAGTGGGTTGAAGAGTGCTTTTATCAACACGGTTCATCATGCTGATCAGATTAATGAAGAACTTAGTAAAGAAGATTTAGCTGCTAGCTTTCAACAAAGTGTGATTGACGTTATTGCTGCTAAAACAGTCCGTGCTTGTGAAAAATTAGAAATAAAACAATTAATTTTGGCCGGAGGAGTTGCAGCCAATCGTGGTTTACGGGATACTTTAGATAGAGAACTTAGCGAAAAGTTTAACAATTTAGATTTTGTTAAGGCACCTCTAGAGCTTTGTGGCGATAATGGAGCAATGATTGGAGCGGCAGGTGAAATGCTTATGCGACACCAAGTGTTTGCTGATATGACACTAAATGCTGATCCAAGTTTAGAGTTTGACTGGGAACCAGAAGCAATTAAGTAAAGAGTAGGTGGATGAACATGACTGAACAAATGCATCAAATTCATCAAGTTATTAAAAAAGCGATTGATAATCGCAATATCTATGGGGCTTCCTATAGCTTGATTTTGCCAAAAGAAATCGAAAATCGTTATGAAGGCGTTCAAGGAAAAGATGAACTAGCCGTCTTGTTGGACCCCTCTATGATTTATGATCTAAGTTCGATGACAGAAGTTATCGCAACGACAACTCGAATTTTCCAATTATTGGCAGTTCGAGCAATTGGCCTGAAAGATCCAGTTACTAAATATCTACCAGGTTTTTCAAATCAAGATATCTCTATTTTGCATTTGTTGACACACACTAGTGGTCTACCAGTTAAAGTTAACAAATCGAAGCATTTTACAGGAATCGAATTCACTAATGCTCTTTATTCTGTCGGTTTAGATTTCAAACCAGGTGAACAAGTGCAAGTCTCACCACTTAATTTCGTAGTGTTAGGAATTATTATTCGAACGGTGGATGGCTCGATCGACCGTGCTGTTCAAGATCGTATTTTATACCCACTGGCAATGACTAATACCGGATTTAATTTAAACCGCCCTAAGATTCGTTTTGTACCAACAAGAAAAGATCCTAAACGTGGGCAAATTCAAGGTCAAGTCGAAGACCAATTGGGATTATTATTAAACGGTGAAAGTGGCTATACTGGCCTATTTTCAACGTTGAACGATTTAACCGTTTTTATCGAAATGATGTTAAATCGGGGGAACTACCAAGGTAAAGAAATTCTTGATCCACAACTATTTGATGCAATTGAGAAGTTTAACATTGATGGGCAATCGCTAGGCTGGAGTCGTTTCAGTGAAAATGCCGATGTATTTTATGGAAGCAGTCCAACTGGTTTAATTGCTTTTAATGCTAAGAAACAACAAGGAATGGTTGTTCTTCATGATTTCGTGGAAGATAGCGATGCTCGCGCAGAAATGTTAACAGATCTATTACGAGTAATTCAGTAGAAGAGGTGGAATGGAGATATGGATATTAATAAAATTTCATTGGCAACAACACGTCGTTTGCCATTGTATTATCGTTGTTTAAGTGGATTGAGCGAAGAGGGCGAGGATAAAGTTTCTTCATCAACGTTAGAGCAATTACTAAAAATTGATGCTGCAACTATTCGTCGTGACTTTTCTTACTTTGGTCAAATGGGTCGTCGTGGCTACGGTTACGATATAAAAATTTTATTGGAATTATTTAATGATGTTTTGAAGCAAGATACTGCTGCTAACGTTGCTTTAGTGGGGGTTGGCAATTTAGGACATGCATTAATTAATTTTAAATTTCATAAAACAGGGAATGCACGAATTAAAATGGCATTTGATGTTAATCCAGATATTATTGGAACAGTGGAACAAAATGTTCCGGTCTATGATATTAGTGAATTGAAGAAGCGCATCAGAGATGAAAAAATTG
>JALAGR010000050.1 GCA_022712335.1 Pediococcus sp.
CCGTTTTTCCATATAGCTCCGTCATGGCCTTAGGGGGAACGTTAATGCAACCGTTTGAACCATGGTCGTAACGTTGGCTCGGATTTCCGAATACAGAATCTTTGACCCACGGTGCCGAATGGATAAATATGCCATCGTCAGTTAAATTGTCTGCCTGTGGTACGTATGATTTATAGGGTTCTCCGTTTTTTTCATAACCCCGCATCGTTATCGGAGCAATTTTAAACTTAATAAAGTAAACGCCAGTAGGAGTTGCGATGTTGATTTTAGGAGAACCAGTGTTGATTTTGGTTTGCTGAACAACGCTTTGTTGATGTACTAAATATAATCTTTCGTGAGTTAAATCGATTTCGATATGATCTGAGTTAGCTACTTTTTTATTCCAATTTTTCTGATTTACAGATTGGTTAGATTGCTTAATTTTTTGAGCAGTAACGTCATTTTTTCCAGCAACTAGGCTTTGGACAAGTTTTTGTGCTTCGCTACTAGGATCTAAAGACCAACCCCAAGTTCCTTCAGAATTATTGAAAGAAATCTCTTTTCCTTGGACAGTTTTAAATGTCAAAGTCTTAGCTCCGGAGAGAGTATATTTTTGATTGAAACGCTTAATAAACTGGTAAGCTGGCTTCAAATCAATCGATACGTCATTTTTACTAATCGTTCCATTCTTTACCAAGTCACTGACCTTGGCGGTGATTTGGTGCTTGTTAGCGTGGTAGGTAAACTGCTGTTTTAGTTCTGATTGAAGTTTTTTAGCCGTTTTTTTACCATCCCATGCTTTGGAAAGTAGTGGAGCAGTCACCTGAACTTGTTTCTTCGAATTATGGGTTAATTGCTCACTTACTTGGTTTACGGTCTTTTTAACGGATATTTGATTGCCTGATTGACTAGGAACTACAGAGACCTTGCTGTCTTGGATGATTACTTTTCCATCTTGAGGTAATGTACGCGATAAATTAATTTTTTCTAAATGGCTTGTCAAAGATGGTTGATCCTTTTTCACCGCAGAAGCTAAGTCATGGTCCTTATACAAAGTTAGGGAATCAAATTTTTTAGTACTATGATTGATTGACCACCATAGGCTATGTTTTTGTTCGGATAAACGGTTTTTTAATTGAGCTTCATAATTAGTGGTCTTGATTTCGTTGAAATTTTTGCTATACACGACCTTTTTGCTTTGGGGGTCAATAATGGTATAGCTAGGAGCTGAATGATGTCGCTCGATTTTATGTACAGCTTCCTGGTAGGTAAGATGGCTAACATCAATACCAGTAATCGATGTATTGGCCCAAAAGTGAGTTGATTGATAGTAGAGCTGTTGGATTATTAGCATAATAGAGACTATACAAATAATACCCAATGCCCAGGCTAACTTGCTTTGTTTATTGAATAACATAATGCGCTCTCTTTTCATTTGTATGACATAATATTACATTAATGTTACAAAAATGTAAATGGAATATTAAGCGGATTGTTTTATTAGAACTATTATTTATTATGAATCAGGAAAATCAGCGTATTTCTTTGTTAAAGAGCATAAAAAAACGTTACTCACATCGAAAATGAAGTAACGTTTTTAATATATATTTTTTTCAGAAAGTTCGCAGACGGATTTCACACCTAGTAGCACGAACAAACTTTTTAATTGATATTGCATTTGTTCGACCAATTCAATCATGAATTCATCGTCATGGTGGAGTAATTGATGGAGGAAAAAGCCGGCAATTCCAACGTTATCTGCTCCTAGTGCCAAACTTTTAACAATATCGGCAGAATTACGAATACCACCGGTAGCAGTAATGGACAGGTCGTCAAGTTGAATTGATTTTAGAGATTCAACGGTTGATAGCCCAAATGCAGTCATAAAGTCAAAGTCTTTAGTGTGGCGACGAGCATTTTCAATTTGCACAAAATTAGTTCCACCAAAACCACCGACGTCGACAAATTTTACGCCAATATTTTTTAATGCCAATGCATCTTGATTACTCATTCCAGCCCCCACAGATTTAACAATCACGGGTACATCTAATTTTTGAACAATTTCGGCAATGTGACCAAGATAATTGAAAGAGCGGTCACCTTCGGGCATCACTAATTCCTGTGCCTCGGTGATATGCAGTTGAAGGGCATTCGCCTGGATCATTTCGACCGCAGCTTTAGCTTTTGTCACACTAGCATCCGCGCCTACGTTAGCCAAAATTAGTCCATCAGGATTCATCTCACGCACAATTTGGAACGTTGGTGCTAATTCTGGGTATTTTAAAGCCACAGATTGAGAACCAACAGCCATTGCTAACCCAGTCGCATGCGCAATTTTAGCAAGCCGTGCGTTGAGTTTAGCAGTATATTCGCTGCCACCTGTCATTGCTTGAATGAAAAAAGGGTAGGGCATTGTCAGCCCAGCAAGGGTCGTTTCCAAGTTAACATCGTTAATTCCGATTTCAGGCAGGGCATTTGGCATCAAGCGGATGGACTCAAAGCCTGCTTGTGCTTGTTCAGTATAAAATTTTTCAGCTAATGAAATGTGTTCATCTTTACGATGAGAATGAATATTTTTCATGCTAGCTCCTAGTTAATTTCTGTGACGTGGTGAATATCTAAATCGAGTGGCTTAATGTCATTTTTCTCCCACTCGGCAAACATCTTGGTTGTATTTGCTGAATCTTGCATAATTACAATACCGCAATCACCGCCACCAGCACCGGAAGACTTCGCAGCTCCAGCGAATTTTTCAGCAATGTCGCAGAAGTTAGCCAATGTTGGTGTCTCAATCGAAACCCCACTGAAGAGGCTTAGTTCTTGTAATAAATGCCGATTATTAGTGATTTCGCGTTGGATCACGGCACTATTCGCATCGTGGAAACCATCAATCATTTTATTGAGACAAGAGGCACTCTTAGCCAAAAATTCATGATAACTGTCAGTTTCTTGATAACTGGTCGTCGCAACTTGGTCAACCAAATCTGAAGTTGAGGCTGGAGAACCAGTCCAACCGATATAAAGTTGCAAGTCATCAGGGGGAGTTAACAATTCAATTTTTAATTGAGGCCAAGGAGTTCTTAAAATTGTTTCTAAATCTTTCGTACGACGCATGCTATTTAGCCAGTCGCGATTGAAGGACTGATAGGCGATCCATCCACCGTAAACACTGGCAGCAATATCACCGAGCGAACCATTTCCTTGAACATCAAGATGAGCAATTGAAGCCAATTTAAAAAGAAGTTCTTTAGTCAACGGAATGTTGTAGAACTTCGCTACGACTTTGATGGTCGCCACTGTAACAGCAGCCGAACTGCCGAGTCCGTATTTTTTGCCATCGCTACTATCTAAATCACTATTGATATAGAGATTATAAGTTTTTAGCTTACGATTGAGTAAAATAGCTAGTTCTTCAATGATTGAAATAGCTGAAAGAATGTAGTGATAGGGATTGTCACGATTATCAACGACTAATTCGCTACCACGGCGACGCCACGAAAGAACGTTATTTTGGTATTGTTTAGAAATAATATTCCCAACGGTTAATTCACTTGGTTCAAGACTGGCTGTTACGAATTGGTTAATAGCAACCAACACCGCGTTGTTACCAGGTTCAACGACCGCATATTCACCAGCAATATATAATTTTCCGGGAGCTTTTTCTGTAATCAATTTTAAATCCCTCTTAATTCTTCGTAAATTTAATTCCACTACCAGGTTTAGCAACTACTAATTGCTCTTCAGCAAAGTAGTTCTTAAAGAAATCGCGTACCCGTGTGATATTTTTAGACTGACACAAGACTTTAACATTTGGTCCAGCGTCGATGGTGTAATAGCATTCGATTCCGCTATTGCGCAATTGTTCCACCAATTTAATGGCTTGGATAGTTTCAGGCGCAAAATAGGTGAACGAGGGGTTCGACGACAAGGTTGTCGCGTGCATCATCGACGCACTATGTTCCGCTAGTTCACCAATTTTAGTGAAATTATTTTCCTTAACTGCCGCAATCATTTCAGGCACTGCTTGATTAGTAGCTTCGACCCAAGCAGGATAGAAAGGAGATGTTTCAGCAGTATGTTGCATCCCCAGCGTGCTTTTGATTTTTTTCTTTCGGTGATCGATTACGATTGTAACCATGTTCAAATCGATTTCGTCTTCTGCAACGATTTGTTCGGCAAAAGAACTTTGATGATCATAACCACGATGCCAATGCACAATACCTCCAAAAATCGAGCGTGAAGCTGAACCAGATCCAAGTCGCGCAAAACGTGACAGGTTGTTTAAATCGCTCACATCGCCCAATGCATCAACGGCTGCACCGGCTAGGGCAGCCATTCCTGAAGCGGATGATGCTAAGCCAGCTGAAGTTGGAACGTGGTTTTCAGACTCGATTTTGGCGTAACCTTGGTATCCAAATTCATTTTTAACAGCTTCTAACACTCGATTGACGCGTTGCATTTTTTTCGGATTCATCAAATGACGGTTTAAATAAAAACGATCACTCGTATAGTCGTCTGAAAAAGTTACTTTCGTATCGGTATAGAACTTATCTAACGTTAAAGAAATACTGTCATTAGCAGGGAGAATCAAATCACTATCGACTTTACCCCAGTATTTAAGTAATGCAATGTTTGTATGTGCTCTTGCAAAACCCTGTTTTTTATTCATAAGTCTTCAAACCTACTTTTAAAATTTTTTAATTCTAGTGGTTGTAATTTGATGTTAAAGGACCCACACAATCAGGAACTTTAAAGTTTTTCGATCCACGTAGCAGTAGCTCCACCAGCAGTTAGCTGTTGACTGATTTTTTCAGCCGTCTGTAAATCGGGAGCCAGCGAAATAACACATCCACCAAGGCCGCCTCCGGTCAATTTACTTCCGAGCGCACCTGAATCGTTAGCAATCTTGATTAATTTTTCGACGGCAGGGTGACTAACTCCGAGTTGGCGTAAATTTACCTGCGCCTCGGTTAGAATTGTACCTAAAGTAGTGACGTCGTTTTGACGGAGCACATCCGCTGTCTGATTAGTTAATTTTCCCAATTTTTCGATTAAAAGTCTACTATCGGATTCAAAGCGTAATTTATTTTTAACGATTTCAACTGCTTCGCTAGTCTTACCTTTAATCCCTGAATCACTAATTACTAGGTAAGCGTCAACGTTAATTGGTAACGGCTTAATTGTACCATCTTTTTTGAACCAGATTGGATGACTGGCACTTGCAGTAGCTGAATCAAGCCCACTAGGCTTACCATGGATGATTTTTTCAGAAATATCGACAG
>JALAGR010000051.1 GCA_022712335.1 Pediococcus sp.
CTGGAATGCAAATTCTGAATAATTCTTTTGAACAATGGATGGCATTTAAAGGGATGCTTGGTCGTCAAGGATTTTTAGCAATTGCTAACGAAAATGATCAAGTGGTCGGTGGTGTTTTTGTTTTTCAACAAGCCGAAGAAAATCTTTATGAAATTGGGTATCTGCTAGAAGAAGGTTACTGGGGGCAAGGGATTATGTCGCGAGCAGTTTATTTTGCCATTAAAAATTTAAGTAAACGAAATAGCGAAAAATTTAAAGTTTTTGCTAACGTACGGGTTGATAATGCGGCATCTCAACATGTACTGGAAAAGAATGGCTTTAGCCAGGTAGATGGCGTTTCAACAACCGTTTCAGGTTATGATCAAACACTACAAAAAGAATTTCGTTATGAATTAATTGTAAAACCCCTTGAATAATTAAATATGTTTGCTATAATTTGAATCACATCGAAAGAAGAGGTTGCCTCAATTATTAGTAGACTCGGTCAGATGATTAAGCATCGATGACCCGGGTTGAAAGGAAAAGAGGCCGAAATGACTACATGCTTACTCATGTACGATTTGGGCTCTGGTTGAATAAACTAGAGACTGTCGCAATGGTAATTGCGGAGCGCTATCTACGATTTGACTAATGATTTTAAACAGTCTTTTTGTGCGTAGGAATGCTCACAAAAAGGCTTTTTATTTTGTTTTTTGATAATCAACAGCGCCTCTTTTATTTTATAGGAGGTTCTCTCATGGCAGAACAAGGTGGTAGTAACCAAGTGCAACGCGCGTTAAAGACGCGTCATATCTCAATGATTTCACTTGGCGGAAGTATCGGTACAGGATTATTTGTAGCAAGTGGATCAGCAATTTCAACCGCAGGTCCTGGTGGAGCATTATTAGCTTATGTTGGAATGGGTGTAATGGTCTATTTCTTGATGACTAGTTTGGGAGAAATGGCAACTTATATGCCGGTCTCAGGCTCTTTTGCAACATATTCGACTAAATATGTTGATCCAGCATTTGGATTTGCGATGGGATGGAATTACTGGTTTAACTGGGCCATCACTGTTGCAGTCGATATTAGTACGATTGCTTTAATTATGAAGTTTTGGTTCCCGCATGCTCCAGGTTGGATTTGGAGTTTGTTAGCACTTGTTTTAGTTTTCCTAGTCAACGCACTAACCGTTAAGACGTTTGGTGAAACAGAATACTGGATTGCTTTGATTAAGGTAATTACAGTAGTTGTATTCTTGGCAGTGGGTGTTTTAACCATCGTCGGAATTATGGGTGGTAAGGCAACTTATCTTGAAAACTTTGTTTATCATAAAGCACCATTTGTTGGTGGAATTCCCGCAATTCTAAGTGTCTTCGTTGTTGCTGGTTTTTCATTCCAAGGTACAGAATTAATCGGAATTACAGCCGGTGAATCTGAAACACCTGAAACAAGTGTTCCGAAGGCCATCAATCAAGTTTTCTGGCGAATCTTATTGTTCTACATCTTAGCCATTTTCGTGATTGCATGTATCATTCCATATACAAGCCCAGATTTACTTGGTTCATCAGCTAGTGATGTTTCGATCAGTCCATTCACACTTGTGTTCCGTCGTGCTGGTCTTGCTGGTGCCGCTGGATTGATGAACGCGGTTATTTTAACTTCAGTACTTTCATCTGCCAACTCAGGGATGTACGCTTCAACTCGAATGTTATATTCACTTTCAAAGCAAGGCTATGCTGCAAAGATTTTCGGAAAAACTTCTAAAAGAGGAATTCCATACTTGGCATTGCTTGGAACAACAGTTGTTGGTTTACTAACATTTATTTCAAGTATCATGGGTCCTCAAATCTACATGTGGTTAGTTGCTGCTAGTGGATTGACTGGTTTCGTAGCGTGGGTCGGAATTGCCGTTTCACATTGGCGTTTCCGTCGTGCTTTCATTAAGCAAGGACATGACGTATCTGAACTTAGATATCGTGCAAAATGGTTCCCATTCGGACCGTTGTTTGCCTTTGCACTCAGTATCATCGTCATTGTCGGACAAGATATTCATTCACTTGCTAACTTTGATTGGCAAGCAATTGGAATCACTTATATGGCAATTCCGCTATTCATTGTGCTATTTACGTACTACAAAATTAGATATAAAACTAAGATGGTTCCCCTTGAAGAGATCGATTTATCTCGTCCAGATATCACGAAAGAATAATTTTTTCAAGATATTGTTTTGAGGTCGTTTGGTGGTACAATATGTAGTGCTAAAAAACGAAAAAGAGGTATTTCTTAATATGATAGCTTTATCAGGCCCAATCGGCGCAGGGAAGACAACACTTACAGACCTATTAACTAGTCACTGGGAAAGTGATGCTTATTATGAATCAGTGGATGATAATAAAATTTTGCTACTTTTCTATAAGGATCCTAAGCGCTATGCTTTCTTACTTCAAATTTACTTTTTGAACAAACGGATGGACAGCATTAAGCAAGCTAATAGCGATTTACGCAGTGTTATGGATCGTTCAATTTATGAAGATTCACTTTTATTCCACCTAAATGCTGATTTGGGACGTGCAACCAACACGGAAGTGGATATCTACGATTCACTTCTTGAAAACATGATGCAAGAGTTGCCACGCCTTTCATATAAGAAGAACCCCGATTTGCTTGTTCACATTGATATTTCGTTTGACACGATGCTAAAACGAATTAAGAAACGTGGACGTTCATTTGAACAAATCGAAAATGATCCTTCATTGTATGAATATTATCAAGAACTTAATAGCCGCTATGTCGCTTGGTTTGATAACTATGACCAAAGCGCCAAGATTAAAATTGATGGCGATAAGTACGATTTTGTGGAAGATCCAGCAGCTCGTCAAAAAGTTATTCAATTGATTGATGAAAAGATTGCCACAATTTAATTGATATCTACACGGC
>JALAGR010000052.1 GCA_022712335.1 Pediococcus sp.
AATCAAACTATAAAGGTAAGAAACCATACGGCAAGAAGCCGAACGACCGCCAGAAACAAGAACGTCGGAAAAATTTCTACAATAATCCGCGTAAATCTTCTGACATTAAGGTTGGCGATGAAATTCCACTTAAAATCAAACGCATGGGAATCAACGGTGAAGGAATTGGCTACTATCAACGCACAATTTGTTTCATCAAAGGTGCTCTTCCTGGTGAAAAAGTAGTTGCAGTTGTTACTGACGTGCAACCCCGTTTCATCACTGGTGAAGTTAGCAAAATCAAACAAATCAGCCCTGACCGTGTTAAACCGATCGACGCATACGCTGGTGAAGTTGGTGGATTTGAACTCGAACATTTGGCTTACCCAGCCCAACTCGAATTCAAGCGCGATGTTATTCGCCAATCATTAACAAAATTCCGTCCCGAAGGTTACAAGCATTTTGAATTGTTGCCAACAATTGGAATGGAAAATCCTGTCGAATACCGTAATAAAGCTCAATTCCAAGTTCGTCGCTTAGACGGCAAAGTGGCTGCTGGTCTTTACAAAGAAGGAACGCATGACCTTGTCGACCTTGCAACTTGTAGCGTCCAACATCCATTGACGATGGAAATTATCCGGATTGCAGTTGAATTATTCGAAAAATACGATGTAAGCATTTATGATGAACAGACGCATACCGGTAGTTTAAAGACCATCGTTGTCCGTGTTGCTGATGCAACAAAGGAAACTCAAGTAGTCTTTATTACAAATACGCCAGAACTTGAACATGTTGACGAAATTATTGATGAATTAGCTGAACAATTCCCTGAAATTGTTTCATTCATGCAAAATCTTAACCCTAGTCGCGAATCATTAATCTGGGGCGACAAAACTTTGAATTTGCGTGGTAAAGATACTATTCGTGAAGAACTTGATGGCTTATCATTCAATTTATCTGCCCGTGCATTCTTCCAACTTAATCCTAAGCAGACTTCAGTACTTTACGCTGAAGCTCGCAAAGCACTCGAATTGTCACCTGATGACAACCTTGTAGATGCATATTCTGGAGTTGGAACAATTGGACTTTCACTTGCTGGTCAAGCTAAGGAAGTTCGCGGAATGGATAATATTGAATCTGCTATTGATGATGCCAATGAAAATGCCAAACTCAATGGCATCGAAAACGCACATTATGAATTTGGTACAGCTGAAAAGGTTCTTCCTAAATGGTTGTACGGCGGTTTCAAACCGAACTCAATCGTGGTCGATCCACCACGTGTTGGTTTGGATAATAAGCTAATCACAGCAATTTTAGAATCAGCACCTGAACATTTCACATATGTGTCATGTAACCCATCAACTTTAGCACGCGACTTAGTTCGCATTGTGGAAAAATACGACGTGGAATACATCCAATCAATCGATATGTTCCCTCAAACAGCACGTGTGGAAGCTGTTGTGAAGTTGAGACGTAAATAAAAAAGAAGTTGCGACAAAAGGTGGTTTGAGTTCGACAGATAGCCTAGCTAAGTACCATATCCGAGTTACGGATGTGGTGCTTGGCGTAGCTATATGCTTGAACTCAGCCTTTTGGCGCAACTTTTTTAATTTATCCACTTATTCTTCTTAGCCAATTCAATGGCTTCCAATCGATTATGTACTCCCAATTTACTAAAAACTGCTGACAGATAATTACACACCGTACCTTCTGATAGAAATAGTTTTTGTGCCATTATTTTGGTTGCATCCCCACCAACTGCAGCTTTCAACACCGTTATCTCGCGTTCGGTCAACGGATTTTTATCCGCTGACAAAGCACTCGTCACCAACTCTGGGTCATAAATTGTACGTCCAGCCATTACTTTATTAATCGTTTCAATCAAGTCATCGCTCGGACTATCTTTAAGTAAATATCCAGATACTTGAACTTCAACCGCCTTTTCAAAATACGCTTTCTGGGCAAAAGTGGTTAAGATAATCACTTTGGTTGAAGTTTTTTGGTTATGCAATATTTCAGCAACTTCCAGCCCTGACATCCCAGGCATTTCGATATCTAAAATTGCCACATCTGGTTCAAGTCGTTGAATCTCTGTCAATGCGGTTTGTCCGTCAGTTGCGGATCCTAGCACTTCCAAATTATCTTCTAAATTTAATAACTGACTCAAAGCCGTATTCAACATACTTTGGTCTTCTGCGAGATATAAAGTTATCATGATTGCTCCTCTGGTAAATTAAAAGTAACGCGTGTTCCAATTTTATTTTGTTCAATATTAAACTGTCCATTTTTGGCGCGCATTCGCTCCTGCATCCCCGTAATTCCATTGGAACCCGGACGAATAAAAGTTTGTGCGTGACCATCATCTTGAACTTCAATCTGGTATCCATCTTCATCATGTTTAAACTGAATTTGAACCGTACGTGCTTTAGCATGGCGGACAATATTAGTAACTGCTTCAACAATCACGGCTGCAAAGTCATTCTGAACTTCAGTTGGCCAATCTGCAGCTTCATTTTCACCCTCAGTTACCATAAAAATACGCGCATTAGCCAAATTTTTGCCTTGAATAAATAACGCTTCACTCAGTGACTGGCGGTGTAAATCATTAACGATTTGACGGACCAATTGTAGATTCGAGCGGCTCGTGCTAGCAATATCTTCCAACTCGCTAGCAACTTGGTTCGAACCCTTTTCCAGCAACTTCTTAGCCAACTCTGTTTTAACCGTAATCATCGAAAAACTCTGACCTAGAGTATCATGCAAATCACGGGCAATTCGTTCCCGTTCACCACGCCGAACAATCGTTTCCAAACGCCGGTTATCTTGACGCATTTTTCGACGATAACGAATTGAAACTGCAAATGTATACGACATGATTGGAGAAATAATTGGAAATGCCATTCCCATCACATTTCCAAAGATTCCAGCATCTTGATTAGTCGTCATTGGTATTGGAAATAATATAGTAATTTCGATTATTCCGACCAATAAAATTGCATAGTACGACATAAAGAACGCAATGATATATTTTCTAGGTTTCCCCGCCATCAAAAACGCTACTTGCCAAGCTGTAAAAACCATCATATAGAAGTTATGATTAAAAATTGTAAACGTTCCTGTAATTAGGATTTCTAACGGGATAGAAATTTTTTGCCATTCTGGTTTTTCAGCCGCCCAAATATAAACAGCTAAAAATGCTAGACACATTGTAATCCACAAAACGTCCATTGCTGATTTAATTGGAAAATAAAGCGAAATATTATACGGCATGTACAACAGCCAGATGTAGTATTCCCATTTTACATTTCTGAAGTTCCACTTAGACTTAGTCACGAGGTACCATACTCCTTCGACGTGTGATGGTTGTTGCCAGCACCATTAGTACTACTAATCCGATAATCCAAAGTCCTAGCCCCCGAATATCGCTCCAACTTATTTTAGCATTATTAACCACGCCACTAATCATGTCGTTCAAGAAATAAGTTGGTAGTTTATTCCCGATATTTTGGACCCATTTAGGCAAAATTTGAATTGGCTACCAAAGTCCACTTAAAATAGCGACTGGAAATGTAATTAAGTTTCCTAGAATGGTTAGTGTTTCTTGTCTTTTCACGTTTGATATCGCGATTCCGAGAAGTAACAAAGGAAGTTGTCCCACCAAAACTAATCCTAATAAAATGAACCACTGCTCTACACTTAAATCAACGTGATTAATTAAAATTGCTGTTGCACCTAGGATTATAATGGTGAAAATATTCATCATCAAACTCCAAAAACAAATTGAAATATAGTAGTGATTCAAATTACGATTCGTAATCTTTAAGAGAGTTATTAGTCCTTGATTACGATCACGCTCCATAAAATTTCCAACTCCCATAATCGCTGTAATCAAGATGCTATAAACAATCATACTTCCCATGTATTCTGCGCTAAACATTTCAATCTGTCCCTTATTGATCTGCGTAAATAAGACATAAAAAGCCGTGGGCATCAGGAGTGAAAAGAACACAAAGCCATAGTTACGAAAAATTAATCGTTTACCGTCAAATTTTAGTTGTTCTAGCATTTTATGCATTATTTTCTCCCTTCTGAGTAATGGTTTGAAAAATACTTTCTAGTGAAGCATCCGTGATATTTAAATGCTGGAGTTCTTTTAAATACGGCACTAAGGTTTGTAACGTCGCGTCTCCATTTGTGCTATTAATTACTATTTTTTCACCCATCTGCTTGAGTGATTGTACATGTTTTAATTCCGCAAAAATGGTTTTACTTAATTTTGTTTCAAAGCTAATTTTAGTTGTTAAATACCGTCGCTGAAGTTCATTTAAAGTCCCATCAAACTCGATTTTACCGTCTTTTAAAATTAAAATTTGGTCCGCAGTCTGTTGAATTTCTTCTAAATAGTGACTAGTGATTAAGATTGTTTTACCTGCGTTTTTTAACTTACTAACGTTATCCCAGAAGTCCTGGCGGGCGTTAACATCCATCCCTACTGTAGGTTCGTCCAGAAAAATCAAATCCGCGTTGCCCACCAACGTCATTGCAAAGGTAATTCGACGCAATTGTCCGCCAGATAGCCCATTCAGACGTTGACGTGCTAAGTCAGCTAAATTCAATTCTTCTAACACAGCTTGAGGTTTTCTCGGATTCGGATATTGGGCCGCTACTTCGGATAAAATTTCCAATACATTCACGCTCGGTAACTTTAAATCTCCTTGAAACATTGAACTAACCGACTGGCTCGTGCCGGGTCGATGTCCTAAAATCGATACATTCGAGTTAGTTTTTAATAAGCCTAATAAAATTTTTAATAGCGTAGTTTTGCCAGCACCATTTTCACCGATCAAGCCCACAACTTTCCCCGATTGAACTTCAAAATTAACTTCACGCAATACCTGTTTCTTTCCATAACTGAACTTCAATTTGTTTACTTTAATCGTGTTTGTCATCGTCATCCCTCCATAAGTCCATCATAAGTAATAACTCCTTGGCTCCCCAGTACCGTTCGTCATAAATCAATGTGACATTTGTCATACTTTCTAAGAACTTCTTAAATTACCTACGAACTAATTGGTTTTCGTGGACTTTCAATCCGAATATCTGAATAATAATAGAAAAATAGCATCAGCTATTCCTTGGAGGACCCCAATGGAACAATACATTATTAATTTCGTAAACGACTTTGGTTATTTAGGAATTATTCTGCTAATTACACTGGAGAATGTTTTACCCCCAATTCCATCAGAAGTAATCCTAACTTTCGCTGGTTTCATGACCCTATCTTCCAAACTTACCGTTTGGGGAAGTGTTCTCGCTGCTACATTAGGAGCTGTGATTGGTGCCGTAATTTTATATATCATCGGAAGTTATTTAACCGTTGAACGACTGGGACGTTTGATTGACAGCCGGCTCGGTAAAATTTTACGACTGAAACACAGTGACATTACCAAAACTCATAATTTTTTCATTAAACACGGACCAAAAACCATCTTTTTCGGACGCTTCGTTCCCGTTATTCGAAGTTTAATTTCACTTCCAGCAGGGATGACAAAAATGTCGTGGAAAGTTTTCGTACTTTTAACAACTCTTGGAACTTTGATTTGGAACATCGTACTGATTTTACTAGGGCGCCTTGCTGGCGAAGCATGGAGTGAAGTTTCCGCTACGATCGATTCTTATTCTAGTTTTGTTTTAATTGGGATCATCATTCTAATTGTCATCGCCACAATTGTTTATTATTTCAAACGAATTCGAGTAAAAGCATAACTTAGTAATCGCTTTCATGTTAGAATAAACCTAAATTAATCTAACTTGGAGGGATTTATTATGCATAAGTTACCATCTAAACGCAAAATGCAACGCCTTGCTCCTGTTGTCGCTTTTGAAGCCACCGGACTTGTAATTGCTTTAAAAGATATTATTACTGCAAAAAAATTCCGTCACGGCTCGCGTAGCTTGTGGCTAGCACTCGTATTCATCCAACCAATCGGTCCTTGGCTTTACTTCTGCTGCGGTCAAGCTAAAGAAGACTAATAAGCTTTGGAAAGAAGATGAACCCGTTTGAAAACTTTGGACGCCAAAAGGCGATTTTTTTGGCTTGTCATATCGATTATTTTAAATTCAGCCGCTAACGCTTTAACCATCGCCACCAATATGGGAAGCGCCGTTTGGACAGCATCGGCAGTTAACCTTTCTCATTGGGTGACACATTCATCCAATCCTACAGTTGCCAACCACGCGTTGGGAACTGTTTTGGTTTTATATGGCGTTGCAGTAGCATTTTTGACAATGTTACTCTCTCGTCGTTTAGATTGGGGCCGCTTTGTTCGCAACATTCTGTTTGTTGTTCCATTCAGCTACTTAGTGCAATGGATTACGCCATTTTGGAGTGACACGCTAAAAATCAGTCAATTACAGCCCAGTTTCCAGCATCCTTGGCAGCTCTTAGTTACCATCATTCTAGATATCATTGGTTTACTCGGAGTGGCCGCAGCTGTTTCAATTTATCAACGTGCGAACCTCATCATGCATCCCAATGATGATCTTTCATATATCTTACGTTTCAAATATCTTCACGGACTAGCTTCGGTCTCCCAGTGGGCAAGTTATGTACCGCCACTCACCCTGACAGCACTTAGCTTTCTAGCTAACGGCGGTCAACTCTGGTCATTTGGTTTTGGAACCGTCTGGGCCTTCGTCACTCAGGGATACGTCCAAGGGTGGTCCGATCGCCACGTCATTCCCAGTTTTAAACACCATTTTTCATTTCAGAATCCAAAAAAAGAAGCTTTGCCAAAAGGTGTCGTTCATCACTGAACGTGAATTACCTTTTACCAAAGCTCTTTTTTATTTGTCTAATGTTTTAACAATTTTTTTAGTAATAATTGATGCATATTGTTTAGAACCGTTCGGATTAGGATGAACGTGATCCCCATAGAACCAACTTGGTTGATCCTTAGATGGTGAGAACCAGTCAATTACCGTCAGATTTTTATATTTCTTTGTTGCCTTATCTAAGGTTTTATTGACCGGACCTTCCCAAGTCTTAGTTGGAACGTGCACGTTGACCCAGAAAATGTGGCGCTTAGAACCCACTGCGTCCTCAATTGCCTTAACATCCTTATTAGAAACTGGACCGTTAGCCCCTAAGTTAATCAGTACATTGTCGCTTAAAGTCTTTTGCCTTTTCAATGAAGCGATAATACCAGGTGCTTCATCAACTTGACGTCCAACTTTGGATGACATGTATGCCGTTGGGAAAATTTCTTGCAAATCAGCTCCAGTATCTTCTAGTACCGAATCACCAACCCCAGTTAGTGGTGTGGTTGTTGCAAACTTCATTTCTTGATCCGTCAATTGATACTTTTTAGCAATTTCTTTTTCTTGATCAGTTAATTTAACATCTTTTTTAGTAGATTTTTTAGCTTTCGCTTCTTTTTGTTTCTTCAAAGCTTCAGCATTCTTCTTATCTGTTTCCTTACTATTTTTAGCTAATTTAGTTTGTAATCCGTCCGTTTTTTGAACCACTTTTTCTGGAGAAGTTGTTGCTCCAAATAGTGCAATCAAAACAACCAATACGGCTGGAATAGCCAAATAACGGCGCCATTGGAGGTTTGATTTCATATCAAAAATACTCTTACATAGAGGCACGATTTGACGATAATCAAACTTAGCTAATGGAATTTCGATGTAACGATACGAAAGTTCACTAATTCCTAGAATAATAACTAATGGTGCTAGCGTATTTAAAATCGGATGTGCTGCAATATTAGTGACCTTTTGTTCATAAAATACCATTACTGGTAGTTGGTACATATATATTCCATACGAACGGCTTCCTAGCCATTTGAACACGCGGTTAGTTAAGAGGTCATTCCACATAAATGATGGATGCGCAATAATCGCAATCATCAGTACTGCCAAAATAGAAAAGATGAAAATCCCACCATAGTACGGTGTTGCTGTTGTTCCAGGCATCGTAAAGAACGTGATTCCCATAATTAGAATTAATAGACCACCCATGATGTTGGCTACCATATTCGTGCGCGAGTCCAACTTCTTTTTCAAACGCGTTGATGGCCAGATGAAAGCTAGTGCAGCTCCAATCAAGAATGGCGCAACTCGTGTATCTGTACCATAATAAACGCGGTTGACCGTGTCTGGATTGTAGAGAACAGCCATCAACATGGTTGAAATAATTCCAAGTGAAAATAGTACTCCACCCACTTGAATGCGGCGATCTTCATAAACTTTTAAAAGTACGATTAATAGTAACGGCCAAATAAAGTAGTATTGTGCCAACACTGAGAGATACCACAAGTGGGTGAAAGGTGATTCACCATTGTAGCGGTCAAAATATGATTGGCCATTTCCAACAAGCCACCAGTTGTATACAAAAACTAAGTTCGTCCAGATAATACTTCTAATATGTGACAACAAATTTTGGGCGAAGAGTGTCATGTAGGCGGTACTTGTCACTAACACCATCAGTAGCGTTGGATACAAACGACGTAAACGACGTAAGTAAAACGAACCTAGGTTGATTTTGCCAGTTCGATCCCATTCTTGAATAAAAATATCTGTAATCAAATATCCTGAAACAGCAAAAAAGATGGGAACACCTAGATATCCACCAGGAACTGTAAATGGCATTAAATGGTAAAAAATCACTCCCAATAATGCCATCACTCTTAGTCCATCAAAGCCGGTGATATAGCGTCGTTCTCCCACATTTTTTCGTTCAATAGAAGTTCCCGATAAATCAGATCTTCTCATCTTTTTGCACCTCTAACATAAAAATAAACAAATTTTTGTTCCTCACAATCTAATTCCCAGAAATATTCAAATAATGCGCCGCCCCAAAAAATTACGGTTTTGAATTTCCTTTTATGTACTACGAATAATGTTCTCATAATTTTCAATAAAAATTCAAAAAATCACTTAATTATTATGACACAACTTTA
>JALAGR010000053.1 GCA_022712335.1 Pediococcus sp.
AAAGCATGCTTTGTTTTCACTTCAATTACGAAAACAAAGCATGCTTTTTATTTTTCATCCTTAACAATATAAATCGGACGATTTTTAGTTTCTAAATAGATTTCTGCAACATAGCGCCCAATGACTCCCAAACTTAGTAATTGGACCCCACTAAAAAACAGTATAATCACTGCCAATGATGGCCATCCGAAAGCAGCTGTATGTGGAAATGCAATCGCTCTAATTATCACAACAATTGCACCTAAGACTGCTAGCATACATGTTAATACTCCGGCTGAGGTGACAAATGAAAGTGGCGCCGTTGAAAATGAAACAAACCCTTCAATAGCGTACTTGAGTAACCCCCAGAAAGACCAAGAAGTGCTTCCGGCAACACGTTCGCGATTCTCATACGAAATGTAGTACGTATTGAATCCAACCCAGTTAAAGAGTCCTTTACTGAAGCGTTCGCGTTCTTGCATCGATAGAATACTATCGACCATTTGCCGTGTCATCACTCGGAAATCACGTGCTCCATCAACTAATTCTAACGAACTAACTTTATTGATCCACTTGTAAAATTCACGTGCGAAGAATGAACGAACTTTACTTTCACCATCGCGATCTTGTCGACGAGTTGCTACAGCATCGTATTCGCCCTCTTCAACGACTTTTAACATTCTAGGTAGAAGCTCTGGTGGATCCTGAAGATCAACATCCATCACTGCCACAAAATCGCCAGTCGCTTTTTGTAAACCAGCATATAATGCTGCTTCTTTACCGAAATTCCTTGAGAAGCTGATATAATGGACTTCTTCATGAGCTTTTTGCAATTTTTTCAACTCGATTAGAGTGCGATCTTTGGAACCATCATCCACAAAAATAATTTCTGTTTCGGTATCCAATTCACTTTTTATTTTTGAAAAAGCTTCATAAAACAATTCAATTGTTTCTTCTTCATTGTATGCTGGAACTATAACTGATAACATTTTCAACTTATTCACCTGTCCAAATTTTTCAAACAATCTTTTCTTTTATCACATTTCATGTTTTACTTAATAAGTTAACTTCACAAATATTCGGAGATGAAACAATGATCAATCAACTTTTAAACAAATACAAACCTGTTATATCATATCTCTTTTGGGGCGTGATAACTACCCTTGTCAACATTGTTGTTTTCGCTATTTTAACTAAGCAACTTCACTTATTTTACCAAGTCAGCAACGTAATTGCATGGTTTGCTTCAGTTCTTGTAGCTTACATTAGTAATAAACTTTGGGTCTTCAATTCTCACACCGAATCAGCGGGAGATTTACTTGCTGAAGCCACCCGCTTTTTCCTAATGCGTACCGCCACTTTAGTACTTGATGTTATCATCATGTATATTGGTGTCACTCTTCTCAACGGCGACGATATCATTGTAAAAATTATCGATAACGTTGTTGTTGTTATCTCAAACTACGCCTTCAGCAAAATGGTTGTATTTAAAAACAAACAAAAATGGGAGTAATCCCATTTTTTTATTGCCCAATTTTCGCTAGAGCATCTTCTTCATTTAAAACTTCAATGCCTAAACTCTCGGCTTTAGCTAATTTACTTCCTGCATCTGTACCCGCAATCAATAAATCTGTTTTCTTTGAAACAGATCCGACTACATCTGCACCTAGGTTAATCAGCTGCTCTTTCAATTCATTTCTCGTAAAGTGTTCTAACTTTCCAGTCAAAACAACTTTTTTACCACTGAAATAATTATCTTGGACTTCGGTTGGTTTAGTACCTAGATATTCCATGTTAACGCCGACTGCTTTTAGTTCGTCAATCATCATTTGTGCCACATCACTTTGGAAGAACGTTGCTAAATTGTTGGCTAGGGTTTCACCAACTGTATCTACAGCATCAAATTCTTCGACCGATGTTTGCATCAATTTATCCATTGTTCCAAACTCTTCTGCCAAAGTTCGTGCCATCTTAGTTCCCACACCTTGAATTCCCAATCCATTAACCAAACGTTCTAATGAATTTTGCCGACTGTTATTAATTGCTTCCAATAAGTTATTCACACGTTTTTCCTTAAAACCATCCAATTGGCTTAATTCATCCGGTGTTAACTTATATAAATCGTCAAAGTGGTGGATAAAACCTTTGTCATATAATTGCTGAATTTGTTTTGGTCCAAGCCCCATGATATTCATCGCATTTCGAGAACCAAAATGTTCCAAGCGCGCCACAATCTGTGCCGGACAATCTGGGTTAATACAGCGTAACGCCACTTCACCATTCAAATGAACGAGTTCTTTTCCACATGATGGACACACCGTTGGAATATTCAAATCGCCAATTTCATCTGGACGCTTTTCTACAACAACTCGGGTGATTTCTGGAATAATATCTCCTGCTTTATGCAAAAGAACCGTATCACCAATATGAACATCTTTAGCTGTCAACTGATCTACGTTATTCAACGTTGCACGACTTACCGTCGTCCCCGCTAGTTGCACCGGATCCATCACCGCTGTTGGAGTTACAACTCCTGTTCGACCAACCGTCCACTCAATATCGCGCACGATTGTTGCCTCTTCTTCTGGTGGAAACTTATAAGCAATTTCCCATCTTGGAACTTTTACGGTATGACCAAGTTCTTGTTGTAGTTGTAAATCATTGACCTTTAAGACAATCCCATCAATTCCGTATGGCAAATCATCTCGTTGACCTTCATATTTAGCAATATAATCCCAAACTTCGTCTAGGTTAGCACAAACTTCTTGAGTTGGATTAGTATTAAATCCTAATTCAGCCATTACTTGAATCGCCTGATGTTGCGTCTGAACCCCAAGTTGATCTGGTTCAACCGTTGTATAGATAAAAGTATCTAAATCACGTTGTTTAGTAACGCTCGTATTTAGCTGGCGTAAGCTACCAGCAGCCGCATTTCGAGGGTTAGCAAAAACTGGTTTTCCATTTTCCAACTGTTGCTCATTTAATTTAGCAAACGAAGCTTTTGGCATGTAACATTCACCACGGACTTCCAATGAAAGTGGACGGGTTAATTTTTTCGGCACTGATTTAATGGTCATCAAATTTTTAGTGATATCTTCACCGATATTTCCATCCCCACGAGTTGAACCTTGAATCAATTCCCCATCTTGGTAAACTAACGAAATTGCTAATCCATCAATTTTCAATTCAACGTTATAATCAACCGAATGTCCCACATTCTTTTGAATGCGGTTATCAAATTCAACCAATTCTTCGCGCGAAAAAACATCACCCATTGATAACATTGGTTCAGCATGCGTAACTTTAGTGAAGCCTTCCAGTATTTCGCCACCAACTCGTTGCGTAATTGAATCCTGCGTAATGATTTCAGGAAAGGCTTCTTCTAATGCGATTAAATCCGCATATTTTTCATCGTATTCATGGTCTTCAACTTCTGGAGCATCTTTGGTGTAGTACAACTTACTCCAGCGATTGAGCGTTTCACGAAGTTGTTGTGCTAATTCATTAGCTTCTTCAACTTGCATCTCTTCAATTTTCTTAGGTAAACTCATCTTTTTCTCTCCTACGACTTATATATCAAGATCTAATTCAACTGGACAATGATCTGATCCGAAAATTTCAGTATGAATTTTGGCATTAGTTAGCTGCTGGTCCAACATTTTCGAACTAACAAAATAATCAATCCGCCATCCAGCATTATTAGCGCGCGCATTGAAACGATAGCTCCACCAAGAATAAATCCCTTCTTGTTCGGGGTAAAAATGACGGAAGGTATCGGTAAAACCAGTATTTAGCAACTCAGTAAATTTATTTCGTTCTTCATCTGTAAATCCAGCATTTTTATGATTCGTTTTATCATTTTTTAAATCAATCTCTTGGTGTGCTACATTTAAATCTCCGCAAAAAATAACGGGTTTTTTTTGATTTAACTGATTGATATATGCTCTAAATGCATCATCCCACGCCATTCGATATTCTAATCTTTTTAATTTTGGCTGTGAATTTGGTGTATAACAAGTCACCATATAAAATTTTTCGAATTCTAAAGTAATAACGCGACCTTCTTGATCGTGTTCATCAATTCCCAGCCCATACGTTACAGCAAGGGGCTTCTTCTTGGTAAAAATTGCTGTTCCAGAGTAACCTTTTTTCTCCGCATAATTCCAATACTGATGGTAGTCGGGTAAGTCTAACTCGATTTGTCCTTCTTGCAACTTAGTTTCCTGGACACAAAAAATATCCGCATCTAATTCTTTAAAGACGTCTAAAAAACCATGTTTAACCGCAGCACGTAGTCCATTTACATTCCATGAAATAAGCTTCAAAATGATTTCCCCCTGTGTAAAAAACTGTTTAGTCACTTTATTTA
>JALAGR010000054.1 GCA_022712335.1 Pediococcus sp.
CCACCAAGCAGTTGCTGAAGGTTGTGCTTCTTCTTGTTCTGGGGTTGGATGTCCAGCGATAGTTACTAATTTTCCAGTTGGTTTTAGGATCGCTAAACCAGCATCTAAAGCATCTATCGTATCAAAAACAGCGTCGTAATCACTAAGAACTTCTTCAATCTGGTGTTCATGATAATCGATAACTTCGTCTGCACCTAAGCTAGTTAAAAATTCGGCATTTTTAGCACTAGCCGTTGTTGCCACGTAAGCTCCCAGATGTTTGGCAATTTGAATCGCAAAAATTCCAACTCCACCAGCACCGGCTTGAATCAAAACTTTGTCACCCTTTTTAACTTGTAATTGATCCACAATTACTTGCCATGCAGTCAATCCTGCCAATGGAATTGCAGCAGCTTCTTCAAATGAAATACTTGCTGGTTTCAAAGCTAATTTATCTTCTTTAACCGCAGCATACTCTGCGTAAGTTCCTTTGGTACCATCTTCATAAATATCCGGACGAGCAAAAACTTCATCGCCGACTTTGAAACCTTTAACATCTTCACCGACTTTTGTGATTACTCCAGAAAGATCCCATCCCAAAACCACTGGGAATTGCCAATCGTACATTGACTTCAAAAGTCCTAGACGAGACTTCCAGTCGATAGGATTAATACTAGTTGCTTTAATTTTAACTAACACTTCATCATTAGCAATTTGAGGTACTTCCAATTCTTCTTCATGAAGTTGGTCAATATCACCGTATGCTCTAATCGTAATTGCTTTCATTGTAAATCCTCCCGCTTAATCGAATCCTGTTCGAATTTAATGTATGCTTTCTATCATAACACTTATAAAAAGTAAGTTCTACAATTGATTCTTAGCAAACTTCCAGAATAAGTCTACTGCTGGTAAAGCTGGCCCTTTACGTTTTAGAAATGCCAACTGACTGACTTTTTTAGGAGTGATCGGAATCGTTACAATATTAGGATAATCGGTCAAATCAAACGATTTATCCATTACGACTGAAACACCCATTCCTTCGTTTAACATTTCCAAAATCAAATCAATTCGTTGTCCTTCGTACATAATCCGTGGTTGAATATCCGTTTTTTTTAACATTGGGATAATTGGATTTGATCCATGCATGGTTCCTTCAAGTAGTAAAAAGGACTCATCTTTTAAATCTTCAACTTTTAACTGTTTAGCTTGAGCTAACAGATTATTTTGGGGTACTAATGCAACAAAATAATCATATTCATTTACGATTGCATCATACTTTTCATCAATTTGGTCGAACACCCTTGTGAAAATAATATCTGTCCCATCTTGATTAAGCACCTTCGTTAGCTTTTCAGTTCCTGCCTCGCTAAATTTCAAATTAATTTCTGGGTACTGTTTTGTAAATTGAGTAATCGTATCAAATGCTGAGTATTGTGAAATTGAAGGAACCCCTTTAATTACGAGTGTTTTCTTTGCATTATTTTTCAGAAGTTCAATCCTCTGTGTCAACTGATGCTCCTTATCCAAAACTTCTCTAACTTCGGGCAGTAACGCTTTCCCTGCTTTAGTTAGTTCAACTTTACGATGCTCTCGCGAAAAAAGTTTCACATTCCACTCTTTCTCTAAAGTCATGATATGTTTAGAAACCGTTGCTTGCGTCAAATAGATTTCTTCTGCTGTTTTACTATAATTTTTAGTACGCGCTAAATTATAAAACGTTGCCAATTTTCTAGTATCCATTATCTGTCTTCCAATCATTCCCTTTTGGAATAGTTTAGCATGATTTTTGAATTGTTCCACCCTTTTATTGCCTGTAAAATATTACCTTGTCAGCTCCAAAGCAGACCAATAATAAGTACAGGGGGCTTTTTTTATGCCAATCGGAGTAATAGTTAATGTCTTTTCCATTTTTCTTGGAGGAATCTTAGGTGCATTGGGTGGTAAAAAAATGTCCGCTGAGTTCAAAAATGCCTTAAATATGGCTTTCAGTATTTGTTCAATCACCATGGGAGTTTATGCAATTGCTCCCATGCAAAACCTAGCTGCTGTAATATTTGCAATCATCATCGGTACTGGATTAGGAGTTTTATTCCATTTAGGAGACCGAATCAAACACGGTGCAGAATGGATGCAAAGATTTATTTCTCGTTTTATTTCATCACCCGTTGAATTAGATCAAGAAACTTTTGATGCAACTTTAATAACCATCATTGTTCTCTTTTGTGCTAGCGGAACTGGTATCTATGGTTCTTTGACTGAAGGAATGAACGGCGATGCGACTATTCTGATTTCAAAATCAATTCTCGATTTTTTCACCGCAGTCATCTTTGCGGCTAACCTAGGTTACGTTGTTTCATTAATCGCTGTTCCACAGTTCATTATTTTAATGATTCTATTCTTTTTAGCTCATTTGATTTATCCACTTACTACACCTTCTATGTTGCTTGATTTCAAAGCAGCTGGTGGAATTCTTATGTTAGCTAGTGGATTTAGAATCGTTCAGATTAAAATGTTCCCGACTGCAGATATGATTCCAATTATGCTAATCAGTATGCCAATTTCTTGGCTTTGGACGACTGTTGTCTTACCACTCCTCTAAAAAACGATCCTAATTGATTTCTTTAAAAAGTTATCAATTAGAATCGTTTTTTTTATTTCATAAATGCTCGAATTCGTCGTACTGCTTCATCTAATAATGTTTGACTTGTCGCGTATGAAAGACGGATATGTCCTGGCATTCCAAATGCTTCACCCGCGACAACCGCGACGTGAGCTTCTTTTAACAATGCCATCGCAAAGTCACTAGACGACGCATATCCTTTACTTTCCATCGCTTGTGTAACGTCTGGAAAAAGATAAAATGCACCTTCTGGTTTGTGATCGAAACTAAAACCAGGTATATTTTGCATCAAGTTAAACGTTTGCTTCAACCGTTTTTCAAATGCTTGACGCATTTCTTCAACTGGCTTTTGACTTCCTTGCAAAGCCTCCAGCGCAGCATACTGTGCTACCGCCGTTGGATTAGATGTCATGTGTCCTTGAAGCGCTAAAATTTTGCGAATCAGTTGTGGGACTGCAACGATGTACCCAATCCGCCATCCAGTCATCGCGTATGCTTTTGAGACTCCATCGATTAAAATCGTGTTGTTAACAATTGCATCACCCATAGTCATTACTGAGCTAAATCGCGCACCATTGTAAACTAACTTGCCATAGATTTCATCTGCGATTAACATCACATCATTATCGACAGCCCACTGGGCAATTGCACGTGTTTCTTCTTCCGAATAGACCAGCCCCGAAGGATTTTGAGGTGAATTTAAAATTAATAGTTTCGTCTGGTCTGTTTTAAAATGACTTAATTCAACTGGTGTAGTTTTCAAGTTGCGCGCCTGCGGTTGAATCGCTACTACCGAACCACCTGCGAGCTTGACCTGTTCTTCGTAACTAACCCAGTATGGAGCAACAATTATTACCTCATCGCCTTCATCTAACAACGCTTGGAAAGTTTCGAACAATCCCATTTTTGCGCCCACCGTTACTGCCACTTGTTCAGAAGTAACCGTACGCTCTGTGTCAGCTTGTACATGATCGGCAATCGCCTGACGAAGTTCAGGGAGTCCTCCGACTGGTGTGTAATAACTCGCCTTTCCCGATTGCATACTGGCTGTTGCCGCATCGATAATTGATTTTGGTGTAGCAAAATCCGGCTCACCCGTACTCAAATTGACAACATCAATTCCGGTAGCTTGCATTTTTTTCGCTTCAGTAGAAACTGCTAAAGTTGCTGATGGACTAACTTGGTTAGCTCTTTTCGAAAATTTCATCAAATTACTCCTTTTTCAATTCAATTAATAAATCTCCGGTTTCAATTTGCATTTCAGCGGTTGCGTAAATTTTCTTGACGACTGCATCGAACGGTGCGCGCAAGGCGGTCTCCATTTTCATTGCTTCTGTAACAATTAAATTGTCGCCTCGGTGAACTTTTTGGCCCACTTCGACTTGTACTTCAACGACTGAGCCAGCCATTGTAGCACCAATCTGTTCTTCATTGGTTGGCTCTGCTTTACGACGTTTTTCTTTCGTCACCTGTGCATTAACATCATGCACAATCACTTCTTCATTTTGGCCATTAATATCAAAGAAAAGTGAGCGTTGTCCTGCTTCATCTGCTTCACTAATTTCACGAAGGACCACAATTACCGATTTCCCACGACCAAGTTGTAAATCAATTCGTTGTCCAATACGCATTCCACGGAAAAAGATGGGTGTATCAAGTAGTGGCATTGGTCCAAATTCAGCTTGGCGCTGTACATAATCAACCACCACATCTGGATATAAAATAAACGACATGACTTCCTCGTCACTAGCTTGATGTCCCAAAACCTTGGTTGCATGCGTCCTTACTTGGTCAAAATCTACGGGCTGAGCTAAAGTTCCAGGACGAACTGTGAGCGGTTTTTCACCTTTTAAAATCACTTTTTGAAGTTCCTTAGGGAATCCACCTGCTGGTTGACCCAAATCTCCACGGAAAAAGTTTACGACAGATTCGGGGTAGTTCAATTGTCCATCATCAGCCATTACCATTTCGGGAGTCAAATCATTTTGCACCATAAACAGTGCCATATCACCAACCACTTTGGAAGATGGTGTAACTTTGGGAATGTCACCAAACATCTGATTAACGGTTGCATACATTTCTTTAACTTCATCCCAACGATTTCCCAAGTGGACGGCGTTGGCTTGTTGTCGTAAATTTGTATACTGTCCACCTGGCATTTCGATGCGATAAATTTCAGTTTGTGGACCGTTCAATTGTGTCCCAAACCCTTCGTAGTGTGGACGAATTCCGGCCCAATATTCATCCAGTTTTTCAGCCTTTTTAATATCCAAGTTTGGCTGACGTGCATCATCAGATAACGCATAGTAGAGGGACTGCATTGATGGTTGCGAAGTAGTTCCTGCCATTGAGGAAGTTGCCACATCGACCACGTCGACTCCTGCTCGAACTGCTTCAGAATACAAGTAAATCCCATTTCCAGTCGTATCATGCGTGTGTAAATGGATCGGTATATCTAACTGATTTTTCAATTCAGAAATTAATTCATACGCTGCTCGTGGCTTTAAAATTCCCGACATATCTTTGATTCCAATAATGTGAGCACCCGCATTTTGTAATTCACGCGCCAAATCAACGTAGTATTTCAAATCATATTTAGCTCGATCGGGATTCAAAATATCGCCCGTATATGCCATTGCTGCTTCAGCCACTTTACCATTATCTCGAACTCGACGAATCGATTCTTCAAGTTGTGGAACCCAGTTGAGCGAATCAAAAATTCGGAACACATCAATCCCATTTTGAGCAGAAAGACGGATAAATTCGTCAATCGCGTTATCAGGATAATTTTGATATCCCACCGCATTTGAACCTCGTAATAGCATTTGCAACATTACGTTAGGCATTTTTGCTCTTAATTGTCGGAGGCGTTCCCATGGATCTTCACCTAGGAAACGGTATGCTACATCAAAAGTTGCTCCACCCCAAACTTCAGCTGAAAATAAATTTGGTAATCCTTTTTGCACTTGATCGGCGATTTCGACCATATCTTTCGTTCGCATCCGTGTCGCAAATAATGATTGATGTGCATCCCGCATTGTCGTATCCGTCAAAAGAACTCGTTTTTGTTCTTTCAACCACTTTGCCATAGCTTTTGGTCCTTGATTATCAAGAATTTGCTTAGCATTTTCAATTTCTGAGGATTCTTCAAAATGCGGGTGCACAGGACGCGTGATTATCGGTGCATCTTGTTTTTCTAATCCGGGATAACCGTTTACCGTTGTCGTTGCAATGTAATTTAGCAGTTGCGTAACTATTTGAGTTTCTGATTTCAAATCAAATAGTTCCGGTGTTTCATCCACAAAAGTAGTGGGTGCTAGTTCTGATTTAAAAAGCGGATGATGAATTAATTTTTTCAAAAATGGAATATTGGTTTTAACTCCACCAATCACAAATTCATTTAAGACACGATCCATCTTAACGATTGCCTCTTCAAAGGTTGCTGCATGAACGATCGCTTTAGTTAGCAATGAATCGTAATGAGGCGTAACGATGGCACCTGCAAAAGCATTCCCCGCATCTAGTCGGACTCCCGTTCCACCTGGTGAACGATACGTTTGAATTCGCCCAACGTCTGGAATGAAGTTATTCATTGGATCTTCCGTAGTAATACGAGCTTGAATAGCGACACCCACCGCCTCAATTTGTTCCTGTAGTGGAATCTCCATTTCCGTATGTAAATACTGTCCTTCAGCAACTTTAATTTGAGATTGAACAATATCAATTCCCGTTACTTCTTCAGTAACCGTGTGTTCCACTTGAATTCGAGGATTCACTTCCATGAAGTAAAATTGATTGCCTTCCACCAAAAATTCAATAGTTGCGGCATTACTATAGTTAACTGATTTTAGTAATTTAAGAGCTGCATTTCGGATTTGAGCACGTACAGAATCATCGACACCAACGGCTGGCGCAAATTCGATAATTTTTTGATGTCGTCGTTGAATCGACGAATTTCGTTCGTATAAATGCACCATTTCCCCGTGTTCGTCCGCAATCACCTGTACTTCAATGTGAATAGGGTCCACTAAATACCGCTCCAAATAGATTTCGTCATCACCAAATGACGACGAAGCTTCTGACTGCGCCATTTTAAATGCTTCTTGCATTTCCTGTTGATGGTGGACGATTCGCATCCCTTTCCCACCACCACCTGCAGCAGATTTTACAAAAATTGGATATCCAAATTTTTCTGCGAATTCCAAGGCTTCATCAACATTAACCACTGGTTTTTCTGTTCCTGGAATGGTTGGTACACCAGCTTTAATTGCCGCATTTTTGGCTTGTAACTTGTCACCAAACATTTCTAATAATTCAGGTTTTGGTCCAATAAACTTGATTCCGGCTGCTCCAACTGCTCGCGCAAATTCAGCATTTTCAGATAAAAATCCATATCCCGGATGAATTGCATCAATATTATTTTCCTTAGCAACACGAATAATATCTTCGATGTTTAGATATGCTCCAATGGGATCATCGTCCGCACCGACCTGGTAAGCTTCATCAGCTTTGAAACGATGCATTGAAAACTCATCAACTTTTGCATAGATTGCTACTGCAGTTTTACCGAGTTCGTGAGCTGCTCGAATAATTCGAGTAGCAATTTCACCTCGATTGGCAATTAAAATACGGTGCATAGTGGACCTCCTCGTTTAAATAGTTCGTAATTTAA
>JALAGR010000055.1 GCA_022712335.1 Pediococcus sp.
CCACCAACAGAAGAAGAAGCTTTTGCTGGTCGTGCTGCAATGGCTGAACAAAGCATTGAAGAATTAGTACAAAAGACTGATATTACTAAGTTTGAAGAACAAGTCGATCATCTTTTGGAACAACATGATGCCAAGACTTTAGTTGCTGCACTTCTAAATGAAGTAACTAAGTCAGACGCTGATGAAATTAAAGTTAAAATCACTCCTGAACGTCCTCTTCCTCGTAAAAAAGGTGGAAACAATAAGGGCGGTAAAGGTGGCGGTGGATACCGTGGCGGAAATCGTCGTGGTGGAAACGGTCGTCGTAATGGTAACGGCGGTAACAGCCGTAATGGCGAAAATGGCGGAAGCCGTGGTGGTAAATGGAATAACGATCGTAAGGGTGGCGGCAAGTCACGTTTTGGTCGCGATGACCGTAATCACAATGGCGGTGGCAAACGCAATGATCGTAACTCAGGTAACAAGGGTGGATCAAGCCGTCAATTCGTAATCAAAGAAAAATAATTATTAAATAAATTAGAGGTCGGGAGAATCCATTTTTTCTTGACCTCTTTTTTGATACAATAGGAACGATATTGGAGGTACAAGAATGATTTATGGAATTGGCATTGATATAACAAATATTGATCGCTTCAAAACTTTACACAATCCAGAAACGTTTATCCGAAAAGTTTTAACTCCGACTGAATTTGAAGAGTTCGAAGCAAAAAAAGGGCAACGGGCTTATGAATTTTTAGCTGGGCATTTTTCAGTTAAGGAATCGTATAGTAAAGCGTATGGGACAGGATTAGGCAAAAAACTTAATTTTCAAGATCTTGAGATCAATTACGATGGCGTTGGAAAACCAAATATCACAAAGCATCCTTTTGAAGGGATTGTGCATGTGTCAATTTCACATTCTGACCACCACGTTGTGACACAGGTGATTTTAGAGGGGGATAATTGAGATGGTTGTAGGACTTCATCGTCCCAGTAAGTTAATTATTGACGCTGAGGCAATTAGAAATAATGTTAAACATGAAATTGAACGTTTGAATGATGACAGTGAATTGTTTGCTGTCATTAAAGCGAATGGGTACGGTCATGGAATTATTGAAATGGCTCGTTTTACAAAACAAGCGGGAGCAACAGGATTTTGTGTTGCGATTTTAGATGAGGCATTAACTCTACGAGAAGCGGGATTTACCGAACCAATTCTTGTTTTAGGAATTACGGACGTTAAATATGCTAGATTAGCTGCTGACAAAAATATTTCACTAACGGTTGGCGACCAAGCATGGTTGGACAGTGCAGCAGAAATTATAGAGCAGACTCCTTTGAAAATACATTTAGGGCTAGACACAGGCATGGGTCGGATTGGTTTTCAAGATGAAGCAACTTTCAAACAAGCTGCAAGTAGTCTGGAACGGAATTCAAAATTTGAATTTGAAGGTGTCTTTACGCATTTTGCGACAGCGGATGAGAATGATGCAACGTACTTTAATTTACAGGTAGCTCGTTTTCAAAACTTTATTGCGCAACTAACGAAGCGCCCCCGCTACGTACATGTTTCAAACACTGCCACAAGCCTATGGCATGCTGCATGTAATGGGAATATGATTCGATTTGGGGTTGGTATTTACGGGATGAATCCATCGGGAAGAGCGTTAGAAAGCCCCTTTGCCTTGCAACCCGCAATGTCACTGGAGTCTGAATTATCTTTTTCTAAATTAGTAGAAAGTGGTCGTTCAATTAGTTATGGCGCAACTTATACAGCTGAAAAAGACGAATGGATTGGGACAATTCCAATTGGCTATGCTGATGGCTACGAACGGCGATTACAAGGATTTCACGTTTTAATCGATGGTCAATTTTGCGAAATAGTTGGGCGGATCTGTATGGATCAAATGATGGTGCGCTTGCCAAAAGAATATCCAGTTGGAACCAAAGTGATTTTAGCGGGAGAATCTGGTGGTAAATCTATCAGCATGACTGATATTGCAGAATATGCAGATACGATTAATTATGAAATTACGTGTGGATTCACGCAACGTTTACCACGCATTTATATCAATGATGGTATAGCAAAATAAGTTGTTGAATGCTAGAATAATGTTAATAATTAAATAGTACAGGAGAGCAATCTAATGAGTATTCCAATAAACGATATGTCGATTGAGAAAGAGACTTACTGCGAAATGTTTGGGTTTGAACCTAGCTGTGTTAACGATGATACTGTGAAAAGTTTTTTTGTCCGACACGCAACTGAGCATCTTGAACAGCTCAAAGCCGGATATCTTCAAATGGCTGATATCAATTCCGAAATTACTCACGACTTTTCTTCGTGTGAAGCGGATTGTGAAAAGCACGTGCTTGAACGGTACTAAAAGAAAATATTTTCAAAATTTAAAAGTTAATGGGGTGACACTGTGGACGAAGCCAAGATAAAACGTGGTGATTTGTTCTATGCAGACTTGTCACCAGTTGTTGGTTCTGAACAGGGCGGGATGCGACCTGTTCTTGTTATCCAAAATAACATCGGTAATCACTATAGTCCAACGGTCATTATTGCAGCAATAACGGCTAAAATTTCAAAACCAAGAATGCCTACGCATGTGGGAATTAGAGGTGGAGAAGCAGGAGTTGGCCGTAATTCAGTTATTTTAATGGAACAGATTCGAACAATTGATAAACAACGTCTACATGACAAGATTGGTCGACTAGATGACCAGAAGATGAAGCAGGTGGACGAGGCTTTAAAGGTAAGCGTGGGCCTCGTACCGAATACATAGAGAAAGAAAAAAGAGTGTGAATGAAAATGGGTTGCTTGTGAGGATTAACATAGTTCAGATATTTAGGATTTGTATTTGAAGTGGGTTAACTGGAGGAAGCAGTTTTTAGGAACACGTTTCGTTTAACGCTTAAAATCAATTCAAAAGCATCAAAAAAAGGATTCGCAACTTGCGAATCCTTTTTTGTGTTTATAAACGATCTTGTTTTAAGTCTTCAACTTCAGGAACACGGAAGCCTTTGCGTTCCAAATTGTCGATAATTTGATGTAATCTCTTTTCGTCAACGTTAGCTGGAAGAGTGAACATCATGCGATGCACTAATTCGCCTTCCTGAACGTCTAGAGAGATAACACTAGCGATTGAGGTATATTTGGTGATGATCTTTGCAATCGCCTCTAAATCGCCTCTCTCGTCCCCAGAAATGACTGTAATTACGTAACTACCAACGTTAACGTTCCAGGATTGGGATAAACCATCTAATAAACGAGCGTGAGTTAAAATCCCGTAGAAATAATTGTTGTCATCTAATACGGTGATGAAAGGTAAATCTTTGATGGAGAAGAAAACGTTAAAGAAAGCAGCGTTGACATTGATGTATTTAGTTGCGTTCTTTAAGAGCGAAGTAACAGGTTCTTGCATTGAACCACCACGTGACTTGTGACGGTAAATATGCATTTTATAGATGTTACCACGGAATAAACGACCAGTTTTGTCTAAAACTGGAACACAACGAAATCCAGAATCTTCAAGTATATCAAGTGCTTCTTCAAGGGTTGCATCTTCACGAACAATTGTTAGATGTTTCTTGGGTTTAACCATCGACTTTAATAGCATTAGAATATCCTCCCGAACTTTAATTAGTTTTTAAGTTATTTTTAATAATACCACATGTTGAACCTTTAGAA
>JALAGR010000056.1 GCA_022712335.1 Pediococcus sp.
ATTTGCCGACCAAGTTCCATCAGCATAACCATCATTAAGGTGAACATTATTTTTCTGAATAATTCATTGTGTAATATTTTTTTCATCATGGAAATTCCACCCTAATTGAACCATCTTTTTGCGTAATTAGCTTTGATAATAATACGTATCTAATTGTATTTTTCCAGAACAATTCTTTCATTTGATTAAACGAATTCATCGCTTCTTTTTCATACTCATAGACCGGATTATGTTGCGCTGCATTGCGTCCATCGATTACGACTTTAAGCTGTTGTAAATTGTCCACCTGTTCGATCCAGGCAACGTCTAACGCCTTTAAGACTGCCAAACGTTCTAAATATGCCCGCTTGTAATCTGTATCAACCGTTTGTAGTTGCTTCGCCCAACTATTTCCTGCAACCCATTTGATAAATTTTTTAAGGCTTTCTGGATTATTCAAAACCGTGTTTTGATGTTGCGTAATGTTGTAGTTATAGTCAATGTTATTAATAATAAAATCGGTCACCTGGGCTTCTGTCAAATGATCTTGCTCTACGTAAATCGAAAAATAATTTTCCTTAATTTGGTCTATAATCTCACTCAAGTCATCCATCGCCATGATTCGATCTCGAAAGTTGTAAACTAGTTCGCGTTGAATTCGTAAAATATCATCCATTTTAACGGCGTTTTTCCGTGCATCAGCCGCCATAGAATCTGCTGTATGTTGCGCTCTTTCGACAATTTTTCGAGCCCGATTTTTGCCAATCGGTTCGCCATATTTTCTTTTGCCATTTTCTAAATCTTTTTGAAGTTTTTGACGATAATTTTCAACCCAGTCTGGCGCATTTTCAATAACGACTTTATCTTCCAATGAAACCAAGAAAATACTCTCACCTGGATCACCTTGGCGTCCAGCTCGTCCACGTAGTTGGTTATCAACTCGTTGATTGTCCATCCGCTCCGTCCCAATCACGAGTAGCCCACCTTTTTCTCGGACACCTTGTCCTAATTTAATATCTGTCCCACGCCCTGCCATTGACGTTGCCACCGTTACCGCTCCTGGTTGACCCGCATCAGCCACGATCATCGCCTCTTTAGACTCACTTTGAGCATTGAGAACATTGTGTACGATTCCATTTTGGAGCAAAACACGTGAATATAGACGCGATAATGACACCGAACCTGTTTCGATTAAAACCGGGCGTTTCCACTTGTATGCATCTTTAATCATTTTAATTGTTGCATCGATTTTCTCGTCCATGGTGGCATAAACAATATCTGGATAGTCTTTTCGAATATTAGGTTTATGTGTCGGGATCTTTAATACTGGTAAATTATAAACTTCAAGAAATTCACGAGCAGACGTCCGTGCCGTTCCCGTCATTCCTGATAACTTTCCAAACATCTTGAAAAAGTTTTGTAAGGTAATTGATGCCATTGCCCGCGTCTGTGCGGTTAATACTACTTCTTCTTTAGCTTCAATTGCCTGATGAGTACCGGCTTCTAGCTTCATTCCCGTCAGAGTTCGACCATTTTCTTCATCTAACAACAAAACTGCGTTATCATCCACAATGTAATTGCGATTTTTCTTCATCAAGAGGTTAGCTTTTAATGCTAAAACTAAATGACGGTATAAATCGGACCAGCGTGGTTTCGTTAAACCTTCAATGCCTAAGTATTCCTCCAAATGGTGGATCCCTTCTTTGGTGAACCACACACTTTTAGTATCTTCACTTAGCTCAAAATCAACATCTTCTTTTAAATTTTTCACGATTCGATCAGTTGACACAAATAAGTTAGATTGCACACGTGGTGCGCCTGAAATCACTAATGGAGTCTGCGCTAAATCTAATAAAACTGAATCAACTTCATCTACTAATGCAAAATTTAATTGGTTTAAGTTCTTTTTACTCATACTATCGGCCAAATTATCAATTAAAAAATCGAATCCTAATTCACTATTAGTTGTGTACACAATATCGTTTTGATACGCTTTTTTCTTATCGATTTTTTTACCTTCACTTACACCTGAAGTACTGGTTAATCCCATCCAATGGTAAACTTTACCAATTTCTTCAGCATCACGGTTCGCCAAATAACTGTTAGCTGTCACCAAGAAATTCCCTGGTCCAGTTAACCCATTTAGGTACATCGGCATTGTTGCTGTCAGCGTTTTTCCTTCACCAGTATTCATTTCGGCAACATTTCCAAAATGAAGTACTACACCGCCCAAAACTTGATTATCAAATGGACGCATCCCCAAAACTCGATAATCTGCTTCACGAATTGCAGCATATGCATCTGGTAAAATTGAATCTAGAGTAGCGCCTTCATTAAGCTGTTTTCTAAACAACTTAGTTTTGTCCTTGAGCTGATTATCGCTTAATTGTCGATAACTGGGGTCAAGAGCTAACACTTTATTGGTAATTTTCGCGTATTTTTTTAAACGAAAATCATCTAAGTTGAACTTCATTTTTGCACCTCTACGATATAATCCTAGATTCTATTATAAAGCATTTACGTTAACGCTATGTATAATATTTGGTATTAATGTTAATTGCGTGTTAAGTTATTACATCTAAATTAATATTTAGTTTACTTTTGTAGAAAAAATTGTTTAAATACCAACTAAGATGTATTTTCTTTTGGAAGGAGCTGAGCAAGATCGGACAACCTAATAAAAACAACGAAAAACTCCTTGAACAGGACATTCACAACCGTATTAACGATGAAAAAAAGCACCAACCTAAAGTTTCAAAATCCACAAAAAAGAGTAATATTGAAAAAATCATTGCCGTAGTTATGTTCGTCGTCTTACTTAGCAACTTAATTTACCTTTTCTCCAGTTTTCTACTGAACAAATAAGCTTCGACTAAAGATTGGCAAAGCCAATCTTTTTTATTTTCCAGTTAGACAAAATATTTATACACTTAGCGTAAAATCCAAAATTATCCGC
>JALAGR010000057.1 GCA_022712335.1 Pediococcus sp.
GGATGTTTTAAACCATATTCAATATTAGTCTTTAAGAAACCAAACTTGTTACCAACATCATAACGTTCGCCATTGAATACTTTAGCGAAAACGCGTTGTTTTTTATTTAATGTATCAATTGCATCTGTTAATTGAACTTCATTACCTTCACCAAGTCCTTGTTTTTCTAAAATGCCGAAAATTTCTGGTGTAAGAACGTAACGTCCAATAATTGCTAAATTACTTGGAGCTTCATCTACAGCTGGTTTTTCAACGAATTTAGAAACGTTGAATAGATCTTTTTCAACTTCTTCAGAAGGATCAATCACACCATACTTAGATACTTCTTCATGAGGAACAGGTAAAACAGCCAAAGTTGAGGCACCAGTTTCTTCAAAAGAATCTACCAATTGTTTGGTCAACGGAACTTTATCTTCCATTAAGTCATCACCAAGCATAACAACGAAAGGTTCGTTTCCAACAAATGACTTAGCAGTTAATACAGCATCTCCTAATCCACGTGGATGACTTTGGCGTTTGAAGTACATGTTTAAGCCGGTTGTTTCTTCAACCATCTTCAACATTTCATCTTTGCCTTTTTCTCTCAAGTTAGCTTCAAGTTCAGGTACGGCATCGAAGTGATCTTCAATAGCACGTTTGCCCTTACCAGTAATGATTAGGATATCTTCGATTCCAGACTTACGAGCCTCTTCAACGATGTATTGAATTGTTGGCTTGTCAACAACTGGTAACATTTCTTTTGGTGAAGCTTTTGTAACGGGTAAAAATCTAGTTCCCAAACCTGCAGCAGGGATAATTGCTTTACGTACTTTTGTCATGAATACTTAAACCTCCAAAAATTTACTCTAACTCTGATCTGCCATCGCGGTGCATCAATTCGTCGATTGCTTCCTTGACACCCTTTTCATTATACAACACATCGTAGATGGCTTCAGTGATTGGCATTTCAATATTTTTTTGTTGAGCTAATTCATAGGCGGCCTTGGTTGAAGGAACCCCTTCAATAACCATTCCCATTGTATCGATTACTTCGTCTAACTTCATACCTTGACCTAATTCGTTACCTGCACGCCAGTTACGTGAATGCACACTAGTTGCTGTAACAATTAAATCTCCAACACCGGATAGACCGATGAATGTAAGTGGACTGGCACCAAATGCCACACCTAAACGTGAAATTTCAGCTAGACCACGTGTAATCAATGCAGCCTTAGCATCGTCTCCGTAACCGAGCCCATGTAAAGCACCTGCGCCGATTGCGATAACGTTCTTAAGAGCAGCTCCCATTTCAACACCGACGATATCGTCATTAGTATAAACACGGAAGTAGTTGTTCATGAATAATCCTTGCACAACTTCTGCACTTGCCAAATCTGAACTAGCAGCTGTTACAAGTGTTAAATCTTGTTTTGCAACTTCTTCAGCATGGCTTGGGCCTGAAAGAACTACGATTGCTTGACGTAATTCGCTTGGAATTTCTTCAGCTAAAACTTCTGATAAACGTTTGTGTGTTCCAAGTTCCAAACCTTTACTTGCATGAACAATAATTGGCTTTTGACCAGTTTTCTTTAAAACTTCAACCATTTGTTGGGCAACTAAACGCATTACCTTTGTTGGTACAACAAACAATACAGCGTCAACGTCCTTCAATGCTAATTCGAGATCCGTTGTTGCGAATAAGCGTTCATCGTACTTAAATCCAGGAACATAATGTTCATTGGAGTGCTGCTCGTTAAGTTCTTTAGCTTGTTCCTCCATGTTGGTCCATGCGACAACATTATTGCCATTTTGAACAAGCATGTTAGCTAAGATACTGCCCCATGATCCGGCTCCTAACACTGCAACTTTTTTTGCCATAGTTAATCCCCTTACAATCTTAAA
This sequence comes from Pediococcus sp., assembly GCA_022712335.1. Taxonomy (GTDB): domain Bacteria; phylum Bacillota; class Bacilli; order Lactobacillales; family Lactobacillaceae; genus Pediococcus. The sequence continues at coordinate 1,882 of JALAGR010000057.1, forward strand.
TTTAAAAATAATTTATGTATCTTCTATTATCATATACAAAGATACTTTACTCAAGTTCATTTTGGTGCCAGTTGATTACTATCTAAATAATTAGGTAGATGTTCTTTCATCGATTTACGGCGGAGTACAATGATTGCAATCGCTCCGATAAAGAGGATTACTGATAACCATTGTGACACTCGAATGCCCAACAGCATTAGACTATCCGTTCGCATCCCTTCGACAAAAAAACGACCGAAAGCATACCAAATCACATATGATAAAAAGACTTCACCTTGCTTAAATAAATTCTTTTGATGCCTTAAACTCATCAATACAATAAAGCCTAAGATGTCCCAAAGCGACTCGTAAAGAAAAGTCGGTTGACGGTATGCTCCATCAATCAACATTTGTTGAATAATGAAATGTGGTAAATGTAGACTTTGTAAGAAACTTAAACTCGTAACGCGTCCAAAAGCCTCTTGATTCATAAAGTTACCCCACCGACCAATTCCTTGGGCCATAATTAAAACCGGAGCGATGATATCCAACATCAACCAAACTGGAATCCATTTTGCACGACAGAAAAGGTAAACTACGATCCCGGCACCAATTAAAGCGCCATAAATCGCGATCCCACCATCCCAAACCCGGATGATTTCATCCACATGATTCTGATAGTAACTCCACTCAAAAATCACGTAGTACGTTCGCGCAGCGATAATCGCCGCGGGCAATGCCCATAAAATCAAATCATAAATATGATCTGGGTCAATTCGACGACGTTTTGCTTCTTGAACGGCCAAGATGGTTGCTAAGACCACTGCCGAAGCAATGATAATGCCGTACCAATGGACCTGGATTCCACCAAGGTTAAAGGCAATTGGATTTAGTGCTCCTAATATCAAATTCACAAAATCCACTCCCTATTTTTGGGAATTATCTTTGATCAATTCGTTTAAATTACGATCAAAAACTTTTGTAGCGTCGTATCCCATATTTTTTGCTCTAAAGTTCATCGCAGCTGCTTCGATAATATCACCAAGGTTTCGTCCAACACGTACTGGGATTGAAATCTTTGGAATATCTAACTCGAAGAAGTGGCGGGTCTGCTCACCATTACCTAAACGATCAAAGTGTGCATCTTTATCCCAGTTTTGCAGATGAACGATCACATTAATTTCTGTGTGATTTTTAACTGAACTTGCACCGAACAAATTCATTACATCGATAATTCCCACTCCACGAATTTCCAATAAATGACGCAAAATCCGTGGTGCTTCACCGATCAATGTTTTTTCATCTTGTTGATAAATATCAACGCGATCGTCCGCAATCAAGCGGTGTCCACGTTTAATCAAATCTAAAGCTGTTTCACTTTTACCAATCCCAGAATCACCAGTAATCAAAACGCCTAACCCATAAATTTCAAGTAATTCACCATGAATTGAATCACGTTCTGCTAAACGGTCTTCAAGGAAATTGGTCATATTACTAAGTAGACGCGAAGTTGGTAAATTAGATGTTAAAATTGGCACCTTATTATTTTTAGCCGCTTGCGTGAGCTCTTCTGGAATAGGTAAACCACGCGAAACAACGAAAGCAGGTGTATCAACGTCTGCCATTCGGTCGTAAATCTTAGTTCGTTCTTCTTTAGTCATACTATCCTTAGCATACGAAATCTCAGTTTCTCCAAACAATTGAATTCGTTCGTGCGGATAGAATTTAAAGTAGTTGGTCAATTCCAAACCCGGACGTGAAATATCACTCACGGTGATTTCTTTTTGATCTAATAATTCTTTCCCATAGAACACATCTAATCTTATTTTTTCTACTAGTTCAGTTACTGAAACACTATCGGCCATTGAATGGGCCTCCTTCGCTAACGATTTGTAAAGTGGTTCGAAATAATAGTATTACAAATGGATAAAATTACCGAAATCAGCATTGTCATTCCAAAGGATGAAAAATAAAAGTTTGCTGCCCCCACAAATGCAGAAGTCAATTCCAACATAAGGGCATTGATTACGATACTAAACAGGCCTAAGGTTAACAATGTAATTGGTAACGAAATAATTTGTAAGATGGGTCTAATACTGGCATTTAAAACTGCCAAAATCAGACTAGCCACCAATGCAATCCAGATGTTGGAAACATAAAAATTTCCACTGTTTTGAAAAAATCCTGTCAAAGCAACAAAAAGAATGCCATTCACTAATACTCTTTGCCAAAAGCGCATTTAAATTCTCCCATCTCTATTCGTTGACGTCGTGTTCTTCAACGTTTTTAATTTCTTTTCTCTTCTTATTATTTTTGGTCTGACCGCCCATAAAATTAAAGGCGTTAGTAAATCCCTGATCTTGTTCAATTGGTTTGCTTGGCATTAACCAAGCTAGAATAAGATATGGTATCAATAATAATCCATGGGATACCAGCATTAATGCAAACATGATAATTCGCGTAAGGGCCTTATTCCAACCAAAATATTCAGCGATTCCACCACTAACGCCCGCAATAAAACGGTCATTTGATTTAGCAAATTTTGTCTTGGAACTCATATTCAAATACTTCACCTCTAAACATTATTATTAATAGTAATTTTACAGCTTTTGACTTTCGTTTAGCAAATTTTATATATAAAAACGAGTAGTTATTACTAAATTTTTACTTTAGCGATAACTACTCGTTTCAATTATTGATCGATTCCACCCACATCAGCGACATCAGCATTGATTTCAGCAATTTTACCCGTTTGATTATATAAAATCCATTCCACAACGTTCGTGATGTGATCTCCAATTCTTTCAATATAGTTAGCAACCATCAAGTAGCCCGCTCCACCCGTAACTAATTTTGGATTAGTTTTCATATTACTTAAAACTTCATGACGAATTTTTTTATAACTGTTATCGATTTGTTCGTTAGCTTTAATTACTTCATCAGCAAGTTTGCCATCACGTTTAACATACGCATCTATCGTAACATCCAACATTGTTCGTACAATATTAGTCATCTCCGCAATTTCCGCTTCGATCTTGGCATCTCGATGATGACCTTTAATGCGAATTGATTCTTTGGCAATTCCTACGGCATGATCCCCGATGCGTTCTAAGTCTGAACTAGCCTTCAACCCAACGATGACTTGGCGAAAATCCGTCGCCACTGGTTGTTGCAACGCCATCAATTTTAACGCTTGATCTTCTAATGCGATTTCTTCTTCGTTAATGTTATTGTCGTAATCGATTACCCCTTGTGCCATCTCTCGATCGTGATCAATAAAAGACTTTGTTGCACGGTAAATCTGTTCACTAACGTTAATACCCATCTCTGTAAATTTACCCAATAACCGTCTTAATTCATTATCAAAAATTCCTCTCATGTTCGTTCCCCCTATCCAAATTTACCGTTTAAGTAGTCGCTAGTTGCTTGCTTTTCAGGATGCATAAACATATCCGCTGTTTTGCTGAATTCAACGAGGTTTCCATCTAAAAAGAACGCCGTTTGATCTGAAATTCGTGATGCTTGCTGCATGTTATGCGTCACTACCGCAATTGTATATTGGTCTTTAATTGCTAATAAGCTATCTTCCACTTTGACAGAAGAAACTGGATCCAAGGCACTCGTTGGTTCATCAAGTAAAATAATTTCTGGTTGAACTGCCAGAACACGAGCAATACAAATCCTTTGCTGCTGACCGCCTGAAAATGAAAGAGCATTTTCTTTCAAATGATCTTTGGTTTCATCCCATACTGCTGCCAGCTTCAAGCTTTCTTCCACTCGTTGGTCTAGTAATTGTTTATCTTTAATCCCCGCTAAGCGTAGCCCATAAGTGACATTGTCGTAGACAGAAAACGGGAACGGATTCGGTTGTTGAAAAACCATTCCTACTCGCTTCCGCAATTCTACCGTGTCGGTTTTAGGTGAGTAAATATCTTCTCCATCTAGGCGAATCGTCCCCGTGACCGTCACATCAGGATTTAAATCGTTCATCCGATTCAAAGTTCTGATAAAAGTAGACTTGCCACTCCCCGATGGACCGATTAGCGCCGTGATTTCTTTTTCTGGAAAACTAAGGTCAATACCATGTAAGGCTTCTTTTTGACCGTAATATAAACGAACATTTTCAGCCGTAATAATATTTTTTGTCATATTCTTTCTCCTAACTATCCAAAGTTTCCAGAAACATAATCTTCGGTTAATTTAACCGCTGGATTGGTAAAAACTTTTTCGGTTGTATCAAATTCAATAATTTTCCCCATATGCATAAATGCTGTGTAATCGCTCAACCTAGAAGCTTGCTCCATGCTGTGCGTAAC
>JALAGR010000058.1 GCA_022712335.1 Pediococcus sp.
ATATAAAAAAGCAAGATCTTCAATGACTTAATATCATTAAAAATCTTGCCTTAAACTAGAACAATTTAGTTTTCACGACTGTAACTTTCAATTTCTGCAACAATGTTCTTGATGAAATCAGCACTAGTTTCATTCTTAGAATCGTCTTCACCATAATGGCGAACACTTACCGAATTATTTTCTAACTCACTATCACCCACAACTAAAATGTATGGAATTTTTTGAGTTTGAGCTTCACGAATCTTATAGCCCATCTTTTCATTTCGATGATCAACTTCAACACGAATGTCTTTTGTCATCATTTCTTCACGAAGTTGGTCAGCATATGCACCGTGTAAATCGTCCTTAACTGGAATGATTGTTACTTGTTTAGGAGCCAACCATGTTGGGAAGGCACCCTTGTACATTTCGATTAAGTAAGCTGTAAAACGTTCCATCGTTGAAACTAATCCACGATGAATCATAACTGGACGATGTTCTTCACCATCTGCACCAACATAATGTAGGTCAAATTGTTTTGGAAGCATAAAGTCTAATTGAATTGTTGAAAGTGTTTCTTCATTTCCAAGTGCTGTCTTTGTTTGAACATCAAGCTTTGGACCGTAGAATGCTGCTTCACCTTCAGCTTCAACATAGTCCAAACCAAGATCATCCATAGCAGCCTTCAACATTGATTGAGACTTGTTCCACATTTCGTCATCATCAAAATACTTTTCAGTATTTGCTGGATCACGGTAACTTAGACGGAATGTATAATCAGTAATGTTAAAATCACGGTAAACTTCAACCATCAATTGAAGAACTTTCTTAAATTCATCTTGAATTTGATCAGGTGTAACAAATGTATGACCATCATTCAATGTCATTTCACGAACACGTTGTAATCCAGAAAGTGCTCCTGATTTTTCATAACGATGCATCATCCCTAGTTCGGCAATCCGAATTGGTAGTTCACGGTATGAACGGATATGATGCTTGTAAACTTGAATATGTGAAGGACAATTCATTGGACGAAGTTCGAGCATTTCGCCATCACCCATGTCCATTGGTGGGAACATGTCTTCACGGTAATGTTGCCAGTGACCAGAAGTCTTGTAGGCGTCCAAGTTCATTAATACTGGAGTATAAACGTGTTGGTAACCATGTTTTACTTCCTTATCAATAATGTAACGTTCGATTGAACGACGGATTGTTGCGCCATTTGGCATCCAATATGGAAGACCAGCTCCCACTTTTGGATCAACAAAGAATAAGTCTAAGTTGTTACCAATCACACGGTGATCGCGTTCATGAGCTTCTTTTTGACGTTCAAGTTCGGCTTCAAGATCTTTTTGTTTGTAGAATGAAGTTCCGTAAATACGTTGAAGCATTGGGTTACTTGATTTACCTTCCCAATATGCACCAGCAACAGATAGCAATTTAACAGCCTTCATATCTGAAGTGCTAAGTAAAGCTACGTTATCACTAATAATAATTTTACCGTCGACGTCATAAACACTAACTTTACCGTCTTTTTCATTACGTTTTACAATTTTAGCTTGGTATGGATCACCATCCACACTTGTAAGAGCTTCTTCAACACTAATTTCTTTGTGTTTCAAACTAATCTTAGACTTGATGATGTCTTTCATCTTATCTTCGATTGCTGGTAATTGATCGACTGTAATTTGTTGATCAGCCTTATCTGTATCAACGTAGAAGCCATGTTCTCCATTACCAATTTCACCAAAGTGAACTCCTGGGTAAATACTTTCAACTGCACTAGTTAAAACTAAAGCAGCTGAATTCCAGTTAACGATGTTTCCATCTTCTGAATCCTTTGTAACAATTTCAATTTTTACATCTTTGCTAATAGCTTGGTCTAAACGAACTAATTCACCATTAATTTTTCCAGCAACAGCTTTTTTAGCAAGACTTGTACTAATTGATTTAGCAATATCCAAAATTGATGCACCTTGTTCAAAAGGCTTTACACTACCATCTGGAAATTCAATATTAATTTCTGACATAATACTCTCTCCTTTAAATTTATGTACAAAAAAAGCCCCTGGTATCAAATACCAGGGACGTGATTGTCATTTTTATCCACGCGGTTCCACCCTAATTGCAGACCAAAAAAACAGCCTACCTCTCGTTTAAAAAGCCATAACGGTGGCAACCGAACTGACATTTCGGTCAGTCTCTAGTCAAGTGGGAAGTTTTAAGTGCTTCGCTTGCAGTCACGGCTCCGCTCCCTGAATTAAAAACTACATGTTTGACTTGTGATTTATACATTCATTTTACCTAATTTTATTGCCTTGTCAATCCTGTCGATGATTTTTTCCTGTCATCGAGACTTCTTCACTTAAAAATTTGATTCGTTCCATTAAACGCTTAGCTTTTAGTGGTTCAGCTTCACCTTTTTGATTGACCGTCAGATGTTCACGCTCCAATTGATCCATTGAAAAATTGGAAGTAAAGAACGTTGGTAGTTCTTCTTGCATGCGATATTCAAGGATTACACCCAAAATATCATCCCTAACCCACGAAGAAATACTATCAGCTCCAATGTCATCCAATACTAAAATTGGTGCCTTTTTAATTGCATCAATTTTAATTTGAATTTCATTAGACTTACCAATGGCATTCTTTAATTCAACCGCCAAACTTGGAAAATGAACGATGGTAGTCGAATATCCCTCATCGGCTAAAGCATTACCCATTGCACCCATCAGGTATGTTTTTCCTACTCCAAAACTTCCAGTAAGGTACAATCCTTTATGCCATTCTTTAGGATGTTCTAAGTATTCATTTACAAAAGATAGCGTCTTAGCTAATGCTTCTGTTCGCTCCGGCTCTTGATAGTATTCTTCTAACGATGCATGTCGGATTAATTTAGGCATGTTAATGGATCTAACAAGTGCTTTTCTTTGACGCTCCTGCTTTAATAAATTAGTTTGTCTGGTTGGTACATATTCAATATCGATTAAATGATTGCTTAAAACTAGTTCTGGTTGGTAACCAGGTAGGAATGTTGTTTGATTATTTTTAATTTTATTTCGTTCAGAGACAAATTCATAAAGTTTAGCTGCGCCCCGTTCAATAGCTTCTCTGGACAGTTCATCTTGATGCTCTTCACAAAATTTAATCACTGCTGGATCAGAATATACTGATTTCATTACATCATTGAAACGTTGATCCAACTTTCTTTTACTCATTAGTTCTTGTAAAATTTCTCGAACATTTTCCATGACTATCCCTCCTTACCTCTGGAACGAAGTTTTTTAAGTTGTTCATTGATTGTTTTAGTCGTCTCAGGATTAACTTTCTTCGGAGACTCGTTTTTGGCTGATTCCGTAGCCCATTTAGGAAGTGTTTCCCTCTGAATCGTACGTTTGTTTCTTGCATAATTATTATTAGTAGTTTGTTTTTGATCTTGACGATTACGAATAAATTTTAAAGCTTCAATCGGAGTTTTAATCTTGTTTTTGATCCAATCATTGGCAATTGCTTCGATTAAATTTTTATTTAAAGTGGAGCGCCCCTGATCAACAATAAAATAATAAATCAAAAAGTTAACCACACTAATTGGCATTAAACCTTTTCCAACTAAATCAGAAATAATTCTTTTTTCTGCAGAAGTCGTAAACCCGCCAGCTTGAGCTTTCAGACTTTCAATAAACTCGTTAGGAGACATTGAATACGTAGCGTCTACAATCGTCTGCTCTTCTTGCGTTAATCCAGAGGATGTACTTTGGATATCTTTTTTCGTTTCTGGAACAGTATTTCCATCATTGCTAGTTTGAGTTGTCATACCATTATAGGCATTGAGCACACGGGCTTTTAATTCTTTAGCATTAATCTTGTTATCTTCGTAACTAGTTGACGCTTTAATTAGTTGCGCCATTTCACTTTCATTGATTCCATAAATTGTTTGTTCCACCATGATCAAATGTTCATTTTCGAGTAAACTCTGATGGTCAACGAAACTAGAACTTAACATTTGAGTTAGTAATTTAAAATCAAAATTTTGATTAATCATTTCTGCATCGGCAACATTTTCAGTTTCCGATAACTGTTTTTGTACCTGATTAATAGCATTAGATTTATTAATAACGCTACTTCCAAGCTGGAAATAGTCACTCAATTTCTTAGAGACATCGTAAAACCCATCTTGTCCCGTTCGCTGGTTAATCAATCGATGACTTAACCGATCAAATTCAGTTTCTCCAATTACTCCTAGCAGCAAAGCACTCAAAGTGTCATCTTTAAAAAACTTCACTGGATCTGCTGGGGCCTGTAATGTATACAAAAATAAAGTTCGCCGATCAATTTGTTTTCGATACGTTTTTAATAACCCTAATGCTTCCAAGCGTCCACGAGCGTCTGTAATCGCAGGCAAATCAATTCCGAGCCAGTTCAAAAGAATCGTATGATTGTACTGTTCTGAAATCGACGTTGTTTCTTGACTTATTTCCCACAAAATCATCATTAAACTATACGCATCTGAGGTTAACAATGGTCTATACAAAGTCGTTAGCGAACGTTGTTCAAAATCAGTCATCTTACGTTGACTATCAATAATAAATGAATCATGTGGAGCCAATTCACCCATTTCACCTGTCATCTATTCTTTTTCCTTTTCTTCATCTTTTTTCATCATATCTTGAAGCTCATTTAAAAAGACATGCATGTCTTTAAACTGACGATAAACACTGGCAAAACGAATATAAGCAATCTCGTCCAAATCTACCAGAATATTCATCACGTACTCACCAATGATTTGACTTGAAATTTCACTTTCACCTAATGAACGTACTTTATTTTCTACTTTATCGACAATGTCAGTCATTTGTTCCATATTTAATGGTCGTTTTTCTGCAGCACGAACGATTCCCTTTAGAATCTTGTCGCGATCAAATTCTTCTCTAGAACCATTTTTCTTAATAACTAACAGTGGTGTAGCTTCAACACGTTCAAATGTCGTGAATCTAAAGCCACATTCTTCACATTCTCTTCTACGTCGAATAACCCGACCTTCATCTGTTGGACGGCTATCAACAACTCTTGATCCATTATTTCCACAATGTGGACATTTCATTTCAATTCACCTCGCCGAATTCTTCGGAAGCTTAGAATAAGTTCTTATTAACAAGCCATTTTACCACTTGACTCCGTGTCTCTTCAATTGTCCCACTAGTGTCAATCACAATGTCAGCTTTCTTTACTTTTTCCTCAATAGACATTTGCGATTGAATTCTTTTTTGCGCATCAGCTTGAGATAAGCTATCACGTTGCATTAGACGCGCTATTTGAATTTTAAAACTGGTCCTAACAACCATTAAATAATCCACCATTTTTTCATATCCTTGTTCAAATAAAACCGGTGCATCTAAAACTACCAATTTACTCGTAGCAAAAGAATTTAACCGTTTTATTATTTCGCTTCGGATATGTGGCTGGACGATATCATTTAATTTTTCTAGTTGTTGGGGATCATTAAAAACAATCGAACCCAGCTTCTTTCGGTCAACTTGACGATTTTTGTCCAAAATAGCTTCTCCAAAAACGTCCGTCAATTCAACCACAACTTCGCTATCTTTCAAAATTTCATGAGCAACTTGGTCAGCATCAACAACCGGAATCTCTTTAACTTTCAAGAAGTCACTAATGGTTGATTTTCCCATTGCAATCCCACCGGTCAATCCAACTACTACAGCCATATTTCTACCTCAAAACCTGACAATGTGGGCAAAAATGTGTGCCACGCTGAGCTACCTTAATGCGTTCAATCAAAGTTCCACAACGGTGACATGGTAATCCTTGTCGATGGTATACATGTAATTGATTTTGGAAACTTCCAGCATGTCCATCTGCATTTAGGTATGAAAATACTGTCGTTCCTTTTGCTTCAATCGCTAATTGTAGTTCTTCAAAAATTGATTCCCTCAAAAGTGCAATTTCATCATCGGTCAAACTATTAGAAATCTGTTGAGGATGAATCTTACTTAACCAAAGGACTTCATCCGCATAAATGTTTCCAAGTCCTGCAATCATCGACTGATCCAACAAGAAACTTTTCATCCCTCGTTTTCTACTTCGAAGCTGCTGCGTCAAATATTCTAAAGTTAGCGTCTCTGGTTGCGGTTCAGGACCAATCGTTTTTAATCCACCAATTTGGAACTCTTCTCCAGTTGTCACTAAATTCATTCTACCGAATTTTCTTGTATCGTTATAGCGCAAGTCGCTTCCGTCATCGAGTTCAAAAATTACATGATCATGTTTACCGTATGCTTCATCCCTCGCAACTACCGAATATTTCCCTTCCATTCGTAGATGAGAAACCATTGTATAATTCCCACTAAAATCGATTAATAAATACTTTCCACGACGACGAACGTCGAGAATTTTTTTATTTTCTAATTCTTTTGTGAAAACTGGTGCTTCTGGTGAAACCATTTTTGAATATCGCACTACAACTTTTTTAACTATTTTGTCTTTAACTAAGGCTTCTAATCCTCTGCGAACTGTTTCCACTTCTGGTAATTCAGGCATACTTTTCCCCCGTTATTTCGCGTCGTACCAAGAATTTCCCCAGGCTGCTCCGACTTTAAGCGGAACATCAAGTTTAATAGCTGAGTCCATAACCTTTGGTACTAACTCTTTCATTAAAGTCATCTCGTCATCTGGAACTTCAAAAATCAACTCATCATGAACTTGAAGTAGCATTCTACTCTTTAAATTACGCTTTTCTAATTCGTTTTGCATATCGATCATTGCCAGTTTAATAATATCGGCTGCACTACCTTGAATTGGCGTGTTCATCGCTGTTCTCTCAGCAAATGAACGCAAACTAAAGCTTGAAGCATTAATATCTGGTAAATAACGTCGACGATGCGCAATCGTTTCAACATAACCTTGTTTCTTAGCCAACTGAACAGATTCATCAACGTATTTTTTTACACCAGGGAATTCCTTGAAATATGTTTCAATGAACTTTTTAGCATCTTTTCTAGAAATTCCGATGTTTTGTGATAAACCATAGTCACTAATACCATATACAATCCCAAAGTTAACTGCTTTAGCTTGACGACGAATATCTGGCGTTACTTCGCTAGCGTCCTTTAATCCGAAAATTCGAACAGCTGTACTGGCATGGATATCCTCGCCATTCTTAAATGCTTCTTGTAAATTCTTATCACCCGTAATATGAGCTAAAACGCGCAATTCAATTTGCGAATAATCTGATGATAAAATGTGCCAACCTTCGTGCGCTGGGACGAAGGCTTGACGAATTTTTCTTCCTTCTTCAATTCGAACTGGAATATTTTGAAGGTTGGGGGCGACGGAGGATAAACGTCCTGTTTGCTTCCACGTTTGAATGTACGTCGTGTGAACCTTCTCATCAGTCGAATGAATCACTTTTAAAAGTCCATCAACATAGGTTGATTTGATTTTTGAAAGTGTTCGATAATTCAAAATATTATCAATAATTGGAGATTCACCTTGCAATTTTTCAAGTACATCCACTGCGGTAGAATAACCAGTTTTAGTTTTCTTAATGATTGGTAATTTTAATTTTTCAAATAGAACAACACCCAATTGTTTAGGAGAATTAATATTGAATTCCTCTCCTGCTTCGGTATAAATATTTGTTTCAATTTCACTCAATCGCTCTGTAAATTCACTTTGCATTTGATTTAATCGATCGCGGTTTACTTTGATACCGCTAATTTCCATCTTAGCCAGTACAATGGCCAAGGGTAATTCAATTCCCCAATAC
>JALAGR010000059.1 GCA_022712335.1 Pediococcus sp.
AAGTCGATTAAATATTCAAGTTCTTCTTTTGTAAAATCTTTTTCTGCAAGTAAACTTCTACCTTGAAATACACTAATAGTCATATTTATCTACCCCAATTTTTATTTTTTTAAATCTTCCCGAACAAGTGGCATACTCATACAACGTGGACCCCCACGACCGCGAGACAATTCACTTGAAAGAACCTCGATTACCTTAATGCCGTAGCTACGTAACTTTTCGTTAGAAACATAATTACGATCGTATGTAACAACTACACCAGGTGCGATTGCTAAAGTATTTGAACCATCATTCCATTGTTCTCTAGGTGCAACGATTGCATCTCCACCACCACAAGGAATTAATGTTAGTTCTGAAACTCCTAGAGCTTCTTTCAAAACTTTTTCCAAATCTGTACGATGCGTGATCTTAATTCCATCGTTTCCATCAGGTTCTAAGATATAGGTATCGACCATACCACCTTCACCTTGAATACCTGGATGAATTGTAAATTTGTCATAATCAATCATTGTAAATACTGTATCGAGATGCATCATGGCATGGTTATGTGGAATTTTAATTGCAAGAATTTTTTCGAATCCGCTATGATTCTTAAATAGTTCCAAAGCAAGTTCTTCGATTGATTGAGCCGAAGTTCTTTGTGAAATACCAATAGCGATAACCTTGTCACTCAAAATTAATTCATCTCCACCTTCCATACGGTCGAGATGGTTACGGTCACGCCAGATACTTGCTCCTTGGTCTGCAAAGCGTGGATGGTGTTGCATAATAACTTCCATGAACATTGATTCTCTTTGACGAGCTTCATATGTCATTCTGTTAATTGTTAAACCGTCACCCATCGATGCTGCAGGGTCGCGAGTAAAGTATAGGTTAGGCATTGAATCCATATAGAATGGATATTCATCATCACTGCTAACATCAATTAATGCATTAGATTTCACATCGATTTCGTTCGTACGAACCCCAGCCATGATTTTTTCAACCATGTCTAATGTCGACATGCTTCCTAAATATTCTTTTAATGCTGCTGTTACCATTGCTGATTTAATATTTGATTCAGCTAGCATTTTGTCTAAAAATTCGCTCTTAACATCGCCAGCATCAATAGCTTCTGCTGCTAAGTTTTCTAAATAAAGCACTTCAACCCCGTTGTCTTGTAAAGCTTTAGCGAAGTAGTCATGTTCTTTTTGAATTGTTGGTAGGTAAGGTATGTCATCAAACAAAAGCCGGTACATAATATCTGGTGTAATGTTTTCAACTTCCTTACCCGGACGCTTCAAAAGTACAGTTTTCAGCTTCCCGATTTCGGAATTTACGTGAATTGGACTTGTCATTCAAATTACCTCCTTCTTGATTACGAGTTCACTATATCGCCCTCGGAAAACGCTTTCAGTGTGGTTCTAACATTCCAAATGTTAAGGATTTCACATTAACAGTAAAATACTCCTCCAAACGCTGATTTAATAAGCTTTTAAAAACTTAAAATTTTTTGTTTTTTTGTAAAAAAAAAGACATCGGATTTAAAATCCGATGTCTCTTAACTTAAGCTTTATAAAATTTGTTTTAATTCTTCAACTTCTTCGCCGAATAATTTGAAAGCGTGGTCTAAGTAATCTCGTTTTGTCACATCCACACCAGCTTTTTTTACAATTTCAACTGGATAATCACTTGCACCAGCTGATAAGAACTTTTTATAATTTTCTAGTGCGCCTGGTTTTCCAGAAATAATATCGTCTGCCAATGCTGTAGCAATTGCTTTTGATGTAGCGTATTGATAAACATAATAATCGTAGTAGAAATGTGGAATTTGCGCCCATGTATCATCTTTCCAAGGTAGATCGGATACAGCATCCCCATTGTATTCTTTGAACAATCCATTAAATTTGTCAGCCATCAAATCAGGAGTTAAAGTCGTGCCTTTGGCATCTTCTGTGTAGATAAAGTGTTCAAATTCCGCAAAAAGTGTTTGGCGATATACCGTACCAATGAAATTATCCACATCTTGCGTCAAAATGAAGGCTTTTATTTTCGGGTCATCTGCATATTTTTCTAACATGTAATGATTTAATAAACTTTCGTTTAAAGTCGATGCAATTTCTGCAATAAAAATTGGATATTGTGAATACCAGAAAGGCTGCGCTTTATCCGTGTAAACACTCTGGAGAGCGTGTCCAGATTCATGTGCTAACGTCGAAGTACTATCATAAATGTCATTCCAATTTAACAAAATATATGGATGAACGCCATAAACATCGTCTTCATAACCACCGCTGCGTTTTCCTTTATTTTCGGCAGCATCAATCCAACGTTGTTCAAATTCTTCTTGAAGATACTCCTGATAGTCCTTACCTAATGGAGCAAGTGCCTCCATTGTCGCCTTTTTGCCCTCTTCAAACGCTAAACTTAACTTAGCGTCCGCAACTAATGGAACATGACGGTCAAATTGATACATTTGATCTAAGCCCAAAAATTCTTTTCGGAAAGCATAGTAATCATGCATTAAATCTAAATGTTCATGCGTCGTATTAATCAACGTATCATAAACTGCTTCGGGGATTTTTTGATCCGCTAAATTCATTTGACGCGCACTATCAAAATGCCTGATTTCTGCCATAATATTTTGGGCATGTACATGACTCTTAAGTGTCGCTCCAAATGTATTACGCATTGAACGATACGCTTTAGCAACTTGTTTACTAGCACGCATTCGCATGTCTTGATCAGCAGATGTAGCAAACTCGCTGGCAGTAGCATTCGTCAACTGCACCTCTTCACCATTTTCATCTTTAATCATCCCAAAATCTAAATCAGCGTCATCCAATTTGGAAGAAATATCAGATGCATCATCAATAGCTGGTTGAAGTTGCGCCAAAATTTTTTCCTCAGCAGGAGAAAGTGTATGCGCAGCTTGCTCCTGAATCCGGCGTAAATTAAATTCGTATTGCTTCAATTCTGGCTCATCCGCTAAAAACTGTTCTAACTGATGAGTTGTTAGTTGCGTTACCTTTGGATCATAAAATGATACCGCAGCTTCCCATTTATTAACGATCAGCAGCGCTTGATTCATTAAATCATTTCCGTGTGGATCTGCAGTGTCACCGTCATTTACTCGGGCTGCATAGCCATACACTTTTAAAAGTAATTCTTCACTACCATACAATAACTTCGTTAGTGCTAGCAATTGACTTGCACTGTCTGTTGCGTTTTCTGTAAATGCCTGAATCTTCACAATTTCATCTTCGACTTGTTGAATTGCTTGTTTAAATTCCGCTTCGGTTGCGAAAATGTCCGCTACGTTCCAAGTTAATTCTTCTAGAACTTCCGCACGCGTTGGTTGTTTTTTTGCCATTTAAATTCCTCCTAATGCTATTGTTTCCATTTTACAACTTCCAAAGCTTTACACAAATCGGACTACTAATTAACAGGAATCGCACAAACATTTCGCTGTACTAAAATCTGATTAATTTGCTCAATATCAAATCCTTCAAGAGTAGCTAAATCTTCAGTCGTTGGATCAGCTTTTAGCATTGCTCCCAAAGTAACGGGCAAATTACTTGGTTGATATGCCATTACCGTCGCTAAGCATGCTGATAACATCGGTCCATCACCATTTTGAATCTCCCATTTTTCACCGATCTCATCAGCTAAAACAGGAACTAGTTGATCCAGATGCATCGAAGGGTAAAACCAAAAATTTAACGCTCGGTCTCGCAAGTATTCGTCAATTTCCCATTCATCTCTTGTCTGTGAATCAAACGTGTCATCGATCCCACATGCGATAATTTCTGCTAACCTTTTCTTAGCTGCAGGAACTGCATCCCTTCCGATTAAATTGGTCGCAACCTTCTTCAAATCTTCTAGATTATTTTTTGTTTTAAGCATTAGCCTACTCCTCCGTTCATCACTTTATTGTTCACGCTTTCATTGT
Organism: Pediococcus sp.; assembly: GCA_022712335.1. Taxonomy (GTDB): domain Bacteria; phylum Bacillota; class Bacilli; order Lactobacillales; family Lactobacillaceae; genus Pediococcus. The sequence continues at coordinate 3,932 of JALAGR010000059.1, forward strand.
ATAACTTTTTCAACAAATAAATATATCAATTCGAACTATTTTTCGAACAGAATTGTCTACAAAAAAAGCTGTGATAAAGGTTACCCTTCACCACAGCTCGTTATCTATCGTGCTTCTCTTTTCATTACATGTCCCACAATGAACGTAATACCGTAAGATATAAACAAAATCACAGCAACAATCATGTATGGAATATGCGTATTGTAATCCATTAACATACCGGCAATAATTGGTCCGATTACGTTTCCGACACTAGTTAGTGACATGTTCAATCCGTTGATCAAGCCTTGATTATCTTTGCCCTCTTTAGTTAATAACGTAGTAATTGCTGGTCGTAAAACGTCGAATGCTGAGAAAACTACCAACGTTGCAATAATTACTTCAATTTGCGTATGCGCTTGGGTAATCCAGAAAACGAAGATCGCTCCAATTAAGAAACATGCCCCAATCAACCGTACTTCCCCCATTTTACGAACTAAGAAATCAAAAATGAATACCTGCAAAATCAATGAGAAAATTCCGTTAAACGTTAGAACTAATGCAATTGTTCCCAGATCGAAATGGAAAACTTGATTTACATAAATACTGTAAATACTTTCAAATCCTTGTAGCCCAAATGCAGCAACAAAAATCATCGTGAATAAAATTATCAATGGTGCCGTCAACACACTCTTCAATGCGCTAGGCTTAGTGATTTCTGTCATTTCAGCTTCTTCTACTTTGACTTCCGTCTTTGGCATGACTAAATGCGTAAATACCGTCGCAACTAGTCCTAAAGCTGCTGCTGCCCAGAATGGCGTCTTGTAGTTAATATTGGCTAACATTCCGCCCAAACCTGGACCTAGAATCAAACCACCACTAAATGCTGCTGAAATCCATCCAATTACTTTCGCTCTTTGTGCCGTTGTTGTGACATCGGAAGCTAGTGCCATTGATGTTGGAATAAACAAAGCCGCCGATACACCACCAACGATTCTTGAAACGTTGAATAATAGCAGTGAATTCGAAAGTGCGAAAATCACTTCGGAAACCGCATAAAAGAATAATCCAGCTACAATCAATGGTTTCCGTCCAATTTTATCTGAAACCCGTCCAACTAATGGAGAAGCGACAAACTGCGAGAAAGCAAACAAAGCCGTCATAATCCCCATTTGAGTGGTGGAGTAATGATAGTAATTTTTGATAAACGGTGTGACCGGTATGACTAGACCAATCCCCAAACAAATTAGAAAGTTTCCAGCGATTAAGATATATAGTGTCTTTCTGTTTTTTTCACTCATTGCAATTCATCTCCTCCATTATTTAATACATCTTACCATGGTAACACGCAATGAATAAAAAAGCTCAGATTCACTATTAGACCTTTACCAATGTCACTTTACTGTAGCAAATTCACTTTGGTGATTTCGCCATTGTTGAAGGCCTTTATCTGTCCATCATCTAATTGCATCACGATGTTACCAAGTTCATTTATATCTTTTACCGTCCCAGCTATCGCATTAGCTCCCACCTGCAATGTTAGACGCTTTCCAATTACAATCGACATTTTTCGATATTCAGATAGGAAACTGGCGTCTAGGTAATTTTGCCAATTATCCACAATTGTATTGATCAATTCTGCAGCAATCAAATTACGATCCATCATTTGTTTTGGTTGAATTGCCCCCGCTTTTTCTTTTAGTTCTTCAGGAAATTCGGACGTAGTTAAATTAATTCCCACGCCAATTACAAAAGCTTGCGTCGAAGCTGATTCCAATTCTGTAATTGCTTCGGTGATAATTCCCGCCACTTTACGACGATTCATCAAAATATCATTGACCCATTTTAATTTAAATTCGCATTCTGGAAAGAACTTTCCCAGTTTTTGAGCAATCACACAAGCCACCCCCGTTGTGATCAATCCAATCTGATTGATTTCGAAAACGGGGTTGGGAATGACCACACTAAAATAAAGCCCCTGCTCTTTAGGAGAGTAAAAATTACGCCCCCTTCGCCCATAACCCTTGGTTTGCTGTTCGCTAATTACTGCAAAAG
>JALAGR010000060.1 GCA_022712335.1 Pediococcus sp.
CGAATGTGAACAGATTGCTGACGAATTGACGGCGGCAGGAGAAAAGGGCACATTGATTCGAACTGAAAACCAACGTTTGGTCGAAGGAACGATTGTTGTGCCTTCATTCCTCGCTAAGGGTCTAGAGTTTGATTCAGTTATTGTGTGGAATACTTCAGCTGAAATTTATCAGACCAATCGCGATGAACAATTGCTATACACAATTTGTTCTAGAGCAATGCACCGTTTACTAGTGGTTGCAGAAGATAACAACCTTAGTCCATTGATTACTAAAATTCCTAGTCACTTATATACCTCAGAAGCTTAATATCTTAAAATTTGTACTAAAAGAGCTTAAGAAAAAATAATCTTATCTAAAGCTCTTTTTCTTATATTTTGCTATAGTAGGTATGTAATCACTTTCAAAATCCAAAGGAGAAAAAATAATGATTCAAAGCAGTTATACAGGATCGGACTCGATCCTCGATAGTTTGATTAACCATGATGTTCCGTACATTTTTGGTATCCCTGGTGCGAAAATTGATTTGTTATTTGAACAATTAGAACACTCCAATCGTGCTAAAAAACCAAAATTAATTATTACAAGACATGAACAAAATGCAGCATTTATGGCCGCAGGTGTTGGCCGGATTACGGGTAAACCTGGTGTGGTTTTAACAACTTCAGGACCCGGTGTCGGAAACCTTGCGACCGGCTTAGTAACAGCTACAGCTGAAGGGGACCCTGTTTTGGCAATCGGTGGACAAGTTCCCCGTAATGACTTATTGCGCCTGACACATCAGAGTATGCGAAATGCTGCTTTGTTCGAACCCATCACAAAATTTAGTGTGGAAGTTCAAGAACCTGAAAATATTTCTGAAGTTTTAGCAAATGCTTACCGAGCTGCTGAATCATCAAAGCAAGGTGCTAGTTTTGTGAGTTTTCCACAAGATGTTGTTAATGCACCGGTTAATTCACGTCCAATCAAGCCTTTGAAGAAACCAATCCTTGGACCAGCTAGTCCAGTTGAAATCGAAGAATTGGCAAAAGCAATTCGTAATGCACAACTTCCAGTATTACTCTTAGGGATGCGTGCATCTTCACCTGAAGTGACGCAAGCGGTTCGCGAATTAGTTCGCGCTGCTGATTTACCAGTTGTGGAAACTTTCCAAGGTGCCGGAATTATTTCGCATGACTTAGAAGATCATTTTTATGGCCGCGTAGGACTTTTCCGCAACCAACCTGGGGATAAGTTATTAAAACACAGTGATTTAGTAATTACCGTGGGTTACGATGCTATCGAATACGAACCTCGTAACTGGAATGCCGAAGGAGAAGGTCAAATCATCGTGATTGACGATTCTCCATCTGAAATTGACCATAACTTTGAACCTGAAAAGGAATTAGTTGGCGACATTGCACAAACATTAAATCTATTAACACCACACCTTGAAGACTACCAAGTCAGCCAAGATGGTGAACAATATCTAGAAACATTACGTGAAATTCAAAATAAACAAGACTTACCACCAGAACCTAAAAAGGATTCGAAGCGAATTCATCCATTGTCAATTATTTCAGCGCTTCAATATCGGGTTGATGATGACATGACGGTTTCCGTTGATGTAGGTAGTTTCTATATTTGGATGGCACGTCACTTTAGAAGTTACCAACCACGCCATTTACTATTTAGTAATGGGATGCAAACGTTGGGTGTAGCTCTACCATGGGCAATTTCAGCTGCGTTATTACGTCCGAATAGTAAATCTGTTTCAGTATCTGGGGATGGTGGATTCCTCTTCTCAGCTCAAGAACTCGAAACAGCCGTACGTGAAAAACTAAACATCGTTCATATTATCTGGAACGATGGATACTATGACATGGTTAAGTTCCAAGAAGAAATCAAATATGGTCACTCAGCGGGTGTTGATTTTGGCTCAGTTGATTTTGTTAAGTTAGCAGAAGGATTTGGAGCAAAGGGTCTCCGTGTAGAAAGCCCAGATGATTTGGGTAAGGTCCTTGATGAAGCGTTCCAAACAGAAGGACCAGTAGTTGTGGATATTCCAGTTGATTACTCAGATAACATCAAATTGGGACAATCACTTCTTCCTGATCAACTATAGGAGGTCATTTGAATGGCAAAATTATTTCAGCACGGAACATTAGCAATGCTGGTTGATGGACTCTTTGGTGGTACGATTGCAGTTTCAGAATTACTTAAGCATGGTGATTTCGGAATTGGAACAGCTGAAGGGCTCAATGGGGAATTAATTATTCTAGATGGTGTTCCATATCAAGCATTATCAGATGGAACGGTGAACATTATTGAAGATGACGAACTTCTTCCATTTGCAAACGTCAACAAGGCGGATTTTGAAGGACGAGCCGTATTATCAGAGATTGGTATGGAAGATGTGGATGCGACACTTGCTAAGGAATTGTCATATCAAAATACATTTGTGGCAATTAAAATTAGCGGAACTTTTAGTAAGGTACAAACGCGAGTGGTAAGTAAGCAAGAACGTCCATACCCAACTCTTAGTGAAACAGCTTCCAAACAAAAAGTTTTTAATGCTGAAGATGTTAGAGGAACGGTGGTCGGTTACTATACACCAGGTTTATTTCATGGTGCTGGGGTGGCTGGAATGCATTTGCACTTCATTGATGATCAACATGAATTTGGTGGACATTTACTTGATTTTAAAGCAGACCAAGTTAAACTTTCTTGGCAATTATTAGACGGACTAGATCTTAACTTACCAATTCAAGATGCTGAATTTATGGCGCATAAAGCAAGTGATGCAGAAAAAATCCAGCAATCAATTTCTGAGTCTGAATAATTGAATTATCTATGCTAGAATAGACGTAATTTTTTGAAGACGAGGAATTGGAAATGGAAGCACGAGGTTATTTTGAGTTCAAACGAGAAGAATGGCAAAATTTATCCAAACGAGCCGAGTTACCATTAACGAAGCAACAATTGGCGGATATTAAAGCGCTGAATGACCAAATCTCATTGGAGGATGTTCAGGATGTTTACGTGCCACTAGTGCAATTGCTCCAAAAAAAGTATACTGATTTTGAAAAATGGAACCAAGATAAACTAGATTTCTTGCAGTTACCAGTTAAAAAGACTCCTTTTATTATTGGGATTTCTGGAAGTGTCGCTGTTGGGAAAAGTACGACAGCGCGCTTATTGCAAGTTTTGTTGAGCAACTGGTTTACAAATTTAAAAACGCAATTGATTACTACGGACGGATTTTTGTATCCGACAGCTGAACTTGAACGTCGTGATATTTTGGACCGAAAAGGATTTCCGGAAAGCTACGATATGAAATCGTTGATTAAATTTTTAAGCGACGTGAAAAGTGGCAAAAAGAAAATCAAGGTTCCCAAGTATTCTCACCAAGTTTATGACATTGTGGAAAATGAATTTGATGTAATTGATCAACCAGATATTTTAATTGTGGAAGGCATCAACGTTTTGCAATTGCCAGCCAATGAAACAATCTATGTGAGCGACTTCTTTGACTGGTCGATCTATGTTGATGCTGATGCCAACTTGATTGAAAAATGGTTCTTAGAACGTTTCGGGGTTCTACTGGATACAGCTTTCCATGATCCAACTAGCTATTACTACCGGTACGCTAAATTACCACGTGCGGAAGCTTTTGAAATGGCACACAAGATTTGGCGCGATATCAATTTGAAGAATTTAGAAGAGTTCATCTTACCAACTCGTTTTAGAGCGGACGTGATTTTGCATAAAACTGAGGGACATGTAATGGATAATATATTGGTAAGAGTTTAAAAAAGGCGTGATTACTTAAATGTAATCACGTCTTTTTGTGTGCTATTTAGTTGCGTCAAAATGATAGTTACTTGGATAGAAATTAATACGGTAAGCTCGATAGGCGTAAGTTTTATCATGGGCGCTAGAAGTAAGTGTCATGTTGAAAACTTGTGTGCCATTGGCATCGACTTCGATGACATTCGATTCTTGACCATCTTTTTTATAACCAAAATCAACTAAGGTATTTCCATTATTCAGGCGTTGAGCATAACCGATAATGCTAGTGAAGTTTGAAGCTCCTAAAGTTTTTCCGTACGACCATTTTTGTTTAACGGTCATGTGTTTAAGATCGATTTGATATTCAGTGGCAGTCGAATATTTTCCCGAAGTTTTCTTGTTGCCATTTTTAACAGCAATGTTATTGTCATACAGCATAATGCTTTCTTTACCGTTACTTTGGTTTAAAAGATAAACACCATGTTGACCACCGGTAACTTTGGTTCCTTTAGCCACGGATAATATTTTGCTACGGTATTTTACAGGCCAACTACTTTTGGCTTTCCCAGAGAAAATCCACTGAATTTTTCCAGTTTTATAATTCATCTGCATAACTAAGTCTTGATTCCGAGTAGAGATTAATAGATTGCCGGTTTTAGCATTGTAATCTAAGGCATTCATATGAAGCCAATCAATCCCAATGCTACCATCAATGGCTTTTTGTTTACTATTTTTGTACATACTAGTAGGCAAGATTTTTTTGAAATTTAAAACACGATCAATGTGACCCGTTTTGCGATTCAATTCAATTACGGTATCTTCGGTGTACTTGCTACCATCGGATACGGTAAGCAAAAGATTACCGTTTGGTAATTCAGCTAAATCATGATGAATGACAGTTACTTCATGTTTGAGATTACCGCCTAGAGTTCCATCAAAAGTATATTGTCGATAAATGCGACCGAGATAATCAGTTTCAGTTAAAACATTATATTTCCCAGAATTCGTGGCTTTATTTAAAACCATGATGTGCCCATTTTTTAACTGTTCAAACATGTGCTGACTCCAATTGGACGAGTACCAGCGAATTTGACCGTCAGCATCCACGGCATAGACTTGCTTGGTAGTACGATCGATCAAAGTTAGATTATTTTTTCCAATTTTCATTTTACTTTTATCGTTCTTGGAAACTTTAATATCAGATTGATTTAAATAAGTTGGAAGTTTACCAGTTTGAATCTTAATGGTTTTGGTAGTAGTTTTTCCATTTTTGAATTTAGCCGTTATTTTAACGGTATTTTTATAGTCAGCATAGAGTCCGACAACTGGAACTTGGTGTTGCTTGTTGTAACCTTTAACACTATTGGTAATGGACGTTTTCGAAGTTTTTCCTACTACTGTGTAACTAACTTTAGCTTTTTGGTTGGTTTTAAAGTAGACCAACGCAGTTAAAGGAGAAGTCTTGTACGGATTAGCTTTAATGTAGGGATTTTTCAGAGTATAGTCGCCATTTTTTACAATCTTGGCATATTTCTGAGTAAGCTTTTGAGTACTGTTACTAGTAATCAGTTTTACGCCTAGATTTTTGGTGATTTGACGGTTAGATAAGATGTCTTTATTTTGAGTTTTGATATAAATTAAACCGGAAATAGCAACTAAGATGATAACGATGATTAACGCTTTAACTTTTTTCATTTAGCCAATCCTTTCTTTTTCAACAAAGTATTGACTAGTCTAACGAGTAGTTGTGTTTACTTCATGAAAAATATAGGACCATTTTCAAGCTTTTTTGTGGCTAAAATTTAAAGCAAATCATAAGTTGCTTGTGGATAAGAGTAATTTATCGATGTCATTAATCTTGATTTGATGATGCCCCAGTTTGGAAATTAATTGTTGTTCGTCCCACTGGCTTAAATAGCGACTGATTGTTTCTGGGGAAGTTCCTAAAAGGGTAGCTAGGTCCTTGTTCTTAAGTGGTAAACGAACTGGGTTTTGCTTTAAGGCCGAGACAGTTTCGACTAAATAATTAGCAAAACGACTTGCGACGGACTCGGTGTTTGATTTAGTCGTTTGACGTTCCAATTCTAGGAGTCGGTTTCCCAGTGTATTCATCACGTTGATACCGATTTGGGGATAACTAGTGAGTAGATTTTGAAAATCAGTCCGATTAATTGAACAAATGGTAGTCGGAGTTAATGTGATTGCTGTGGAATTATGCTCGGACTGGTTAAATAATGCAGCTTCACCATTGATATCTCCTGCTTGGAGGAGGTATAAAATTTGTTCTTTACCATTTTCAGCAGTTCGAAAAACCTTGGTTTGACCGTTGGCAATGATGGTAAGGGCATCGATGCGATCTCCAGCACGGTATAAAACAGTATTGGCTGGAAGTTGGCGATGGTTTACGATCGATTCGACCGCCTCCGTTTGTTCAGAAGTTAAGTTTTTAAAAATTGGTACAAGTGATACACAGTGATGTTGACTAAGATGTTCAGACAAAATAAATACCTCCTTTATGAAGTGCCCCAGAAAAGTTAGACAAAAATCTAGCTATTTCTGGGGC
>JALAGR010000061.1 GCA_022712335.1 Pediococcus sp.
ATTAAAACCACCATGATTATTGCTAACTTCTGATTCTTGATTCAAATCTGGTCTAAAAATATTCGTAGTTTTAAAGTTAATTTCATTCGCATTTTGAAGTCGACTTCGTACTTGCGTAACCGTCGACTCCACATCACGATGTTCCTCAGAATATAGTGAATCTGTTACAATTTTGAAAAGAAAAAAAGAGAAAAAGCCAAAAATCAATAAGGCTCCTACTCCAGTACCAATGGCCCATTTCCATTTTAGCGACATTCTCTTTTTTCTGTTTACCATATTTGCCATACTAGGTCCTCATCACATATCCAGTACCGCGAACAGTTTGAATGTAGCTAGGGCGACCCTTAACGTCGACTTTGTTTCTTAGATATCTGATATAAACATCAACAACGTTAGTTTCAACGCCATCATCCACGCCCCACACTTTATTTAGTAAAGTTTCACGCGATTGGACAACATTAATATTTTCCATTAGTAATAGTAATAATTCGTATTCACGTTTAGTTAAGTTAATAACTTCGTTGTTACGACGAACAACGCGATTTTCTTTTTCGATTACAATATCTTGAAATTCAACAGTTGTTTGGTGGAAAGTAGTATCCTGTGTTTCTAAATCAACCCGACGAAGAACCGCGCGTAAACGTGCGAGTAATTCTTCAATGGCAAAAGGCTTTACAATATAATCGTCTGCTCCATGATCAAGTCCTGAAACGCGATCAATGATTGAATCACGAGCTGTCATCATAATAATTGGAGTGATTTTTTCTCTTCTAATTCGACGGCATACTTCAATCCCATTAATTTCTGGCAACATTAAATCAAGCAAAATAGCATCAAAATCTTCTGACAGTGCTGCTTCTAAACCTGTACGTCCATTATCTTCAACTTCAACTTCGTATCCTTCATGTTGTAATTCAAGTTGAACAAAACGTGCAAGACTTTTTTCATCTTCGATTATCAAAATTCGACTCATTTTTTTACCCCAAAATTAAATTATTTTAACCCCTACTGTACTAAATTCTAACATTAACCATCAACTTTGCCTAGCGCTTCCAATATTATGTTTTAAACAAAAAAGCGTAAGTCGGCTATGACAAGCCTTCTTACGCTTTCTAATGTAATATAAATACAATTCTTAGTTTATTTGATTTAGCTTTGAAACACATTGAACCGATATTATACTGCATAAAACTTCACATTTTAAGTTGTTTCAAAAAATGACGCAATGTTTGATTAAAAGCATTAGGTACTTCAGCCATGATAACATGTCCTGAATCTGGAATAAGCACCGCGTTAATCATTTCGTTTCGGCCTTTAAGCCATTCGCCATAACTTTTTTCAAAATATGGTGATTGGCTAGCGATTACGTACAAAATTGGAATCGTTTCTACTACAACATCCTCACGCCAATCCGCAAGAATATGCTCTCGAAGCAAATGTTTCCCCTCTGTTCGATTGAATGGATGGTCCAATTCAGCCGAAATCAGTGGTCTCATTACTTCAGGCACTAAGCCATTTAAACTCTCGCGTAAAATTGGACGTTGTTTTAAATGCTCATCCATATTCTGAGTACTAAGTCCCGTAAATCCATAAGACCAATCACTCGTATTCAGCATTTTAGGAGATTGATCAATTACCACAATTCCCTTAATTTTAATTTCAGGAAAACATTTTCGAAACATCCAAGCCACACTCGAGCCCATCGAATGTGCTACAATCAATGGTTCTTTAATTGCTAATTTTTCTAAAATTATTTTCAAATCACTTGCTAGTACTTTGAGTGACTTGGCCATCGCGCCAGTTGATTCGCCCTGTCCACGATAATCGAACGTTATCGTTTGATACTGATGGCTAAATCGTTTGCTTTGCTCTGTCCAAACTTGTTGGTATCCACCGAACCCATTCAAGAAAACAATTGGCACTCCCTTACCCTGGACGTGCACTGATAAAACCGTTCCTTGATTCACTTCAACTTGTGTCATTTTAAATCTCCCAAGGGTCCATCACTAGCTGAGGTCCGTGTTCCGTTTTCATCATCATTTTTGAACTACGCTGTTGGACATATTCTTCTAAAGAAAAACCATTTTGACCATTAACGATTTGAATGTCTGCATGCGTACCAGCAATAATTTTTAACGATTCTAGTAGCTCTTTTGCTGTGCTAATTTCCATCTTTGTCTGTGGACGTTGCATAATAATATCGAGATCACTAGACTGTTTCACCATTGGTAGCCCTGTAGCTAACTCAAACTGTAAACTACCACCAATTCCCCATTCGTATCCTTTTAAAAGTGGAATAACTTTATTAGCAACACGAAATGCTGGTAGCTTAGCCCGAATACCACTTACCGAGTTTAGATATGCAACTGTCTCACCAGGTGTAATAGTTTTTACGATATCTTTAGCCGCAATCCAACCTGCAAATCTTTGGTATTTTTCGTATCCTCTGATTCCCACTGGGATTTTTCCCTCTTGAGGACCTCGACGGACTATTACATAAGTAGCTACTTTAAAAATTGTTGATACCCACTCTGGAATTTCCTCATCAGTATCGACTTGCTCAACACTACTAATTTTAACTAGCGTGTGTGGTTCTAGTCGTTCCATTGTTCGTCCATCATACTTCGAACTTGATTGGTTGCAACACGTCCACCAGCAAGTGCAATCTCATTCGTATAGCGGAATTTCAAAGTACTGTCATTTTCAAGACTAGCAAATGCTTCGTCAAGTGCGGCTTTCACCTTTGCAATTGATTTTTCATCACTATCATAACCTTTAACACCTTCAATTAAGTTATAAAGTGCACCTAGTTTTTGATAATTTTCGATATCATATGCCGTTGCTGGAACGTGCTTCGTAGCTTCTTCTAATTCAGCAATTGTTCGTTGCGTAATACGCGCAGCAGATGCCTTACTCATTGCTTGAATCGTAATATCCAAGTCGTCCAAAGCAACTAAACGATTCGATTGCAAACCGTGTGCTAAGAAACCACCAGATACTGCATCCCCAGGAATAAATGCCACAACTGAGTGTCCAGCTTGACGAGCACGAGCATATGCACTTGCACTAGCTGCCAATGCCATATGAATTCCAATTAATTCTTCTTTATAACCATATGCTTGAGATGGCACATCAACCACAATTACAATTGGCGTCTTCTGAGTTTGATTTTCGTCAGCTGCAATCAAATCATTAACAACTCCAGCAACGGTGTATCCTTCTTGTAATCCAACTTCCCCATTACGTACACGTGCAAAGCGATTATTTTCATCTGGAACGATTGCGATATATTCGCGACCATCTGCTTGAGCATGTAACACAGTGGCAACATCACTTTGCGCATTTTGAATCCCTGTCAATTGTTCAAACCATTGACGACCTCGACTCTTTGTTCCAGCTTCTGTACCTGAAGTAGCCTCAGCTAAATGGTGTTCTGTAACTTTAACATTTTCGAAAAGGTTCATATATGATTTAATATCAAGCTTTTCGTTTGCATCAAGCTGATCTAAAAGTGATAAATAGAAGTCACCACGTTGGTCTCGTTTACTATCTTTTCGTTCTTCAATCGCACTCTTAATAGCATTTCTAAACGCATCAACATCATCAGCAACAACTTCATCGATTAGTCCAGTTGCTTGACGTTGGGTCGTTCCTAGAGTATTCCAAATCAAGTCTTTATCACTTGAATCAAATTCTTGTACACCAGCTTCTTGTTCAATTACTTCTGGACCGTTCAAACCAATTCGTGCGCGGTTCGTACCGATCATGTAAGACATGAGTGCATTCGTAATAGACATTCCACCGAAACTACCTACACGGCCTGGAACCAATCCGATCACTGGAACAAATTTCTTCAAAGCTACGATTTGATTTTGGATTTCTGAAATCGATAATAAACCATAGTTTGCTTCTTGAAGACGAACTCCACCAGTATCTAAAATAATAACTGGGTAAACTTCTTGGCCACTCTCGTTATCTTTTAAAACATGTTCAAGTGCTGCAACGATTTTAGCACCAGAAACTTCTCCGATACCGCCTCCTTGGAATGAACCTTCAATAGCAATTACCACAACATTTTTACCACCAATTGTTCCTTTTTCAACAACGATTCCGTCATCAGATTCTGGAACAATTCCTTGAGGCATTAAATGAGGTGAAATCATATTATCAAAAGGATCGATTAATTCACGACCTGCATGATTATCCAATAAAGCTAAAGCTCGTTGACGAGCGTGTAATTCAACAAAACTATTCTTCATCGTTCAATGCCTCCATCGCTTGGGTTAATCGTAAATTAACAACTCCTGGTGTAGCTCCAAAGTCATTAATTTGAAAATCTGCTTGTAATGGATAGCGCGCGAAAAAGCGTGTTAATACGTTGTTCCAAACCTCTCCAAACCCATCACTTCCTGTAACAATTGCTAAAGTTGCATCTTTTGATTCAGTTGGACGCATAATTACTTCAAGATCACCAGATGCGACCACCCCGACATGGACCGGTTTATCAATCGGTTGTGTTGCTTCAAATTTAAAATTTAATTTTTCCATTTTATTAATGCTCCTTTCAGAGATTAGCTGTAACTAAAAATCGACGTGCTGCAAATAAGTCTGCACTCCCGCCCGGAGATATATGCTTTACCAACATAAACTGCTCCAGTTTTTGAAAAGTTGAATTTTCTAGAACTGGTTGAACATCATCAACAACTTGCTGAGCATAAACTTGCATTTGACGTAAAGTTTCTAAATTGGAACGATGAATAACGTTGGTATCGTCAATTGAAGCGTACAATTTCAATAAAATTCGTAACCAATCGTCTTGAGTTTGGCTAGGTTGTTTAAGAACATTTTGCAGATGCACAAAACCACTTTGTGCTTCAGCTTTAGCTCCACCAACACCATACTTTTTGGCAGCCATTTGACCATAAGTAGTACCCGAATTTTCAACATTTGCATCACTTAATTGAGCCAACAGACCCGCCTGATTTAATAAGTTATATTGATCAGCGTCCGGCGTTAACCACCAACTAGTCACGATCAACCCTAATGCCCAAATAGCACCTTTGTGAGTATTCACACCATTAGTTGCATCATACATTCGTTTTTCAGCTTCACGTCCCAAGGCACCAATTTTTTGGCGTAGTTCCAATCCAATCTGAGCACCATTTGCAGCTTCACCTAAAGCATAAAAATATGGTCGTAAAGCTTCAGCTGATTTTTCAAACAAATGTACATTCATATCTTCATGAGCGCCATTGTCAATTGCATCAACTAATCCGGGTTTGGGACTAAAATTCGCTTCCCACTTTAATGCTGCTACAGCGATGTCGCCGATTCGTTCATAATCAGTTCTATTTGCCATATTTTATGACCAACTACGGAATTTTGCAGGTGGGTTATAAAGTCCTTTAGACCATTCGATCAAGTCAGACATATTTTGTGCTGCCAATAATGAGCGCTTGGCATCAGCACGACGTACACCTAAATCTTCTGGTAAAGCAACGATCCCACGATTACGCAAGTCTTGTAACTTCTTTGGATCACTAGCCATTCCAATTGGTGAAACGCCAGCAATCGCTGCAATTGCATCTTCCTTTTCTTGGCGTGATTGAGCTTTGTATAAGTACGCAATACCTTCTTCGGTTACGATATGTGTCGTATCTTCGGTATAAATCATGATTGGTACATTGGCTAACTTAGCATCTTTTTGAACGTCAGCAGCATCTAATTGGTCAACGAAAACTGGACGTTTATTAGCACCGTAAGTTTCTACCATTTGAACAACCAGTTTTTGACCTTTAGCTAACGGATCATCATCAGGTTTCAAACTTTGCCATGCTGGAGTTGAATGGCGACGACCAGTTGGGTTAGAACCCATGTTAGGTGCGCCTCCAAATCCAGATAAACGGCCGTGCGTTACTGTTGATGAATTACCAAATTTATCAATTTGTAAAGTTGATCCAACAAACATATCCAACGCGTATTGTCCAGCCATTTGTCCATATGCGCGGTTTGAACGCATTGTTCCATCTTTACCAACAAAGAAAACATCTGGGCGAGCTGCAATGTATTTTTCCATTCCAACTTCGCCACCGAAACTATGAATTGATTGCACCCAACCAGATTCAATTGCGGGAATTAACGTTGGTGTAGGATTTACTTCCCAGTTCGGAACGATTTTACCCTTCAAGCCTAATTTTTCACCATAAGTTGGTAGCAATAATTCAATTGCCGCGGTGTTAAATCCAACACCATGGTTTACAGATTGCACGTTATGTTTTTCGTAAATACCACGAATTGCCATCATTGCCATCAAAATTTGTGTTTCTGTTATATTTTGTGGATCACGAGTAAAGAGTGCTTCTAATTGGTAAGGTTCATCAGCTGGAATAACAACGTCAACCCAGTCTGATGGAATATCAACTCGTGGTAATTTATCAACAATTTCATTTGCTTGAACAATTACAATTCCATCTTTAAATGCTGCTGACTCAACGATCACTGGTGTTTCTTCGGTATTGTAACCTGTATACAAATTACCATCATGGTCTGCTTTATCAGCTGCAACCAATACCACGTTCGGCGTCAAATCTACGAACAAGCGTGCATATAATTCAAGGTATGTGTGGATGTCACCAACTTGTAAACTGCCATCTGAAATCATTTGTGAAACACGTGTACTTTGTGGTCCAGCAAATGAAAAATCCATTTTACTAGCAATACCATCTTCGAAAATATCGAGATGTTCTGGACGCGAAATACTGCTCATAATCATATGCAAATCATGCACTTTTTCAGGATCGACACTAGCTAGACTTTTTGAAAGGAATGTTGCTTGTTTTTGGTTATCCCCTTCTAAAACAACCTTGTCACCTGCTTGAATTAATTCTTCTAAAAGCGTTACTGCATCTTCCGTTTTAGCGAATTTGCCATCCATTAGTGATGCAACCCCAGCCATTTTAGCTGCTTTAGCATCGCGGTGGCTCGCCCAATTCCGTTCTGTCATTTTTCAAGTCCTCTTTTCCATTTACGTAAAAGATATATGGCATCTTCAATCGTCATTTGATTGAGATGTACTTGATTTACTTCTTCAAATTTTTGAGCCAGAACCGTTTTGAACGGCTGGCCTGGTGCAAAATTAATAATTGTATCTGGCTGATAATTGGTTGCTACTGCCATCATTGTTTCAAAAAAAACCGGATGAGCAATATTATCAGCTAAATCTCGAGTTAGTGGAGCTACTTGCCTAACCGCCTTGCCGGTATCATTAGCCAAATAAATTACACTATGTGGCTTTTGAACGTTCACTGACGATAACATCTGCATCATTTTATCTGCAACGTTCGTCATTAGTGGCGAATGTGAAGGAACGGGAACTTTTAATAATAAAGCTTTTGCAGCTCCCTTATCTAGAGCTAGACTCAAAACGGTATTAATTGCTGATACTTTACCAGAAATTGCCGTTTGTTCTTCAGAATTCTGGTTTGATGCAAATACTGGGTTTTCATCGTCATTGACTTCTTTGACAATTTTTTCCACTTCATTTCGAGTTAAACCAACGATTACGCCCATTCCATAACCTGTTGGATACGCATTTTGCATTTGTTCTGCTCGATACTTAACTAGTCGAAAAACATCGTCACGTTCGATGCATTCTGCAGCATAAGCAGCTGCAAAAACACCTAACGAGTGTCCTGCAACTAAGCGCGGTTTAAATCCTGCGCTTAATAATGCGTCAACTTGGTCAACTTGCAATAGTGTGATACTGACTTGTAATTGAACCGAATCAGCATATCCATCATCGGTATCTAGTAGTGACAGACCTAATAAGTTTTCAACGTGTTGCTTTAAATTAGGATCAACCTTTTTCAGCATTCCACCATATTG
>JALAGR010000062.1 GCA_022712335.1 Pediococcus sp.
CTTCAGGACGCGTATATTGCGGAAATTCAAGCAATCCAGTCGAAAATGAATCATCAACGGCGGAATCTTTGTTACCTAAAATATCTGGTAATAGTCTCACTGTTGCATCAATCATCGTCAAAGCAGCCAATTCGCCCCCAGTGATAACAAAGTCACCTAGTGATACTTCGTCATCCACAAGCGTTTTAATACGTTCATCATAGCCTTCGTAGTGGCCACAAATAAACGTTAAATGTTCTTCTTGGGCAAAATCTTCCGCCATTGCTTGGTCAAATTGCTTACCGCCCGGATCAACTAAAATAACGCGTCCTGCTGATTGGTTATTTTGACTCTTAACATGCTCTATGGCATCAAAGATTGGTTGTGGAGTCAATAACATTCCTGCTCCCCCACCATATGGATAGTCGTCGACATTGCCGTGCTTGTTAGTTGAATATTGACGAAAATCAGTAACGTCAACATCAAGTTTACCAGCTTCGATTGCTTTACCTACAATCGATTCATGCAAAGGAACATCAACCATTTTAGGGAATAGTGTTAAAACATCAATCTTCATTAATCTAACCCCTCTGGTACGCTAACCTCAACTACACCTTGATTCAAATCAACGTTTAAAATAACGTCCTTCAAATAAGGAAGTAATAAATCATTTTGACTTGGGCGTTTTACGACCCAAACATCATTGGGACCGTATGATAGAACTTCTTTGATGGTTCCAATCTTTTGGTCGTCTTCAATAACATCCAAACCAATAATTTGATGGAGATAAAATTCTCCCTCATCTAAATCTTGAAGTTGCTCTTCTTCAACCTTTAAAACCATGCCCTTAAATTTCTCGACATCGTTAATTGAATTCATACCTTCAAGGGTGATGATAAATGAACCTTTATATTCTTTAGCTGATTTAACCGTTACGGTTTGAATTGGAGCTGCATCTTTTTCAGTTTTGAAAATTTGAAGCTCAGCACCTGATTTAAATCGTTCTTCTGGAAAATCAGTATACGATACTACTTTTAATTCACCGCGCAAACCACGGGTATTTACTATTTTTGCTACGTTAAAAAATTTCATCTTTTATCCTCCGATACAAAAAGAAGGCCGTAATAAAACTAATGTTTTATCTACGCCCTTCATTTAGGTATGACCTATTTTGTATACTTATCTTCGTGCTACTTCTTCATAATTCCTGCTTTAGAGAAAATATTCTTAACTGTATCAGCAGCTTGTGCACCATTGTTTAACCAGTTTAAGATTTCTTCTTCTTCAAGTTTAACTGAAGCTGGTTCTGTTAATGGATTGTATGTTCCTACTTGGGCGATAAAACGACCATCACGTGGTGAACGTGAGTCAGCGACTACGACACGGTAGAAAGGACGTTTCTTTGAACCCATACGTTTCAAACGGATCTTTACAGACATAATGACACCTCCAACTATTTATTCACGAGTAATAATATACCAATAAATCGAATAGATGTAAAGTGTTTTTCCTTAACAGATCGAAAAAAATTATAATTTGACCTTAAACTGCCCTTTTTTAATCTGCTAAATAGTCCAAAGTAGCTATCGCTGCTGATTTAGCTGCTACGATCAGGCAATCCTCATTCATCATAAAATCAGGGCTATGATGTGGATGATTCTTCCCGTCTTCTGGCTGACAACCCACGTAATAAAAGCAACTTGGTGTATCTTGAGCAAAATAAGCGAAATCTTCCGATGGGTCTTGCATGCCACAGTCAAAGACATCTTTGACCTCTAAAAGATTGGCAGTTTTAATTGCATGCACTACTTGTTGAGTTAAATGTGCATCATTCACTAAAACGGGATAATTATCATCGTAATCGATATCCATCTTAACTCCGAACATTTTTTCAAGTCCCGCGCTGATTTGGAGAATTTGATTGCGAATCGTCTTTCGTGTTGTTTCCTTCATTACTCGGACATCGCCCTTCAAGACCACGTCTTCTTTAATAGCATTATACGAACCTGTACCATCAAAAGAACCGATAGTGACACTTGCGGTATCAAATGGATCAATTCGTCTGGAAACAACCGTTTGGAGCGCTGTTACAAAATATGCACCTGCTACAATTGCGTCGTTAGACAAGTGTGGCATTGAAGCATGTCCTCCATGCCCTTTAATTTTGATGGTAAAGTTTGCCCGTCCCGTCTGGGTTTCATCCTGATGGTAACCGATCGAACCAGTTGGCATCGAAGACATTACATGAATTCCGATTACATTATCAACCCCATCTAAAACACCTGCTTCTAGCATCCCTTTCGCTCCACCCGGCGATACCTCTTCAGCTGGCTGGTGAATAATCCGAATGCTACCGGTCAATTCATCTTTTAGCTCGTTGAGCGCTCGTGCCAGAATCATCATATATGCCGTGTGACCATCATGTCCACAAGCATGCATCACGCCATCGTTTTTAGATTTAAATGGTAAATCATTATCTTCTTGTACAGCCAATGCATCAAAATCCGCTCGGAGCGCCAGTTTCTTACCTGGTTTACCACCATTGATATCGACGACGAAGCCATATCCTTCGCCATAATCGATAGTGTCGCATCCAATTTTTTGATAGAAATCTTTTATATATTTAGAAGTCGCCTTTTCCTTGAAAGAAACTTCTGGATGTTCGTGTAAATATCGTCTAATCTCAATCATTTCTGACTGAGCATCATCTAATTTCTGCAACAACTTTGTTTGAATATCCATCGTAGCACCCGTCTTTCATCCAATTTAATAAACGTTTTAAGGTAAGTTTACCATCATTTCATGGCGAGCATAAAAAAGAAGCCTCGGCTTTTTCACCCAAGACTCCTTAATTTTTAGCGCTTCTTATTTTTCTTCATGCGCTTCTTTTTGTTTTTCTTGTTCTTTTTGATCATCGAATTCATTGCCATCTTCGACAACTTACCCTTGATTCCGTTTCCTAACATACCTTCCATGCCGTTGAAGTTACCTTTTGACATTTGATTCATCATCTTTTTCATTTGATTAAATTGCTTAATCATTCGGTTAACTTCTACTACCGGACGTCCTGAACCAGCAGCGATTCGACGACGACGACTTGGGTTTAATAAATCTGGATCTTCACGTTCAGCCTTCGTCATTGAATAAACAATCGCTTTTGTATGTTCAATATCCTTAGGATCAACATTCACGTTTTGCATAGCGGGATTATTTGCCATCCCCGGAATCATCTTCATGATGTCTTCGATTGGTCCCATATTTTGCACTTGATTCATTTGATCTAAGAAATCGTTAAAATCAAACGTGTTTTCGCGAATTTTTTGGGTCATTTCAGCTGCTTGCTTTTGGTCGAAATCTTTTTGGGTCTTTTCGATCAGAGTTAGCATATCACCCATTCCCAAAATTCGGGAAGCCATTCGATCGGGATGGAAGACATCCAAGTCTTCCATCTTTTCACCTTGACCAACAAACTTAATTGGTTTTCCGGTGACTGAACGAATTGATAACGCAGCACCACCACGAGTGTCACCATCTAGCTTAGTTAAGATTACACCAGTGATATCGAGTTTTTCATTAAATCCTTCAGCCGTGTTAACTGCATTTTGACCAGTCATTGCATCAACAACCAAAAGGATTTCATCTGGATTAGCTAAAGTTTTAATGTCAGCTAATTCTTGCATTAGTTTTTCATCGATTTGAAGACGACCAGCCGTATCAATGAAAACATAGTCGTTTTTATTTTCAGCAGCTTGTTCCAAACCATGACGGACAATATCAACTGGGTTGACGTCTGTACCTTCTTGATAAACTGGAACATCGATTTGTTGACCAACTTGGACCAACTGATCGATCGCAGCTGGACGATAAACATCGGCTGCAATCAAAAGTGGACGAGCTTTTTGTTCATTCTTAAGTTTTAATGCTAATTTACCAGTTGTGGTTGTTTTACCAGCCCCTTGTAAACCAGACATCATGATGATGGTTGGAATCTTAGGTGACTTGTTTAATGGTGCATCTTCCGTCCCCATCATCTTAACTAATTCATCATTAACCAACTTAACAATTTGTTGAGCTGGGTTTAAACCGTCTAAAATATCTGAACCAATTGCTTGGTCACGGACTGTTTTGACAAATTGTTTAACAACTTTAAAGTTAACATCGGCTTCTAGTAATGCCAAGCGAATTTCGCGCATGGTATCTCGTAAATCTGCCTCAGTAACCTTACCTTTTTTTCTTAAATTAGTGAAAGTTTTTTGTAATCGTTCAGTTAGACCCTCAAAAGCCATTTAAAGCCCCTCCGTCTTTATTCTTCTTCACTTTTTTCGAGATCATCTAAAAAGTGTTTTAATTCAGTATCATTCGGATATTTTCGATTGATATAAGCTCGAATCTGATCAAACTTCGCATTCCGCACCTCAAAGCTACTCAATAGGTGCAATTGCTTCTCATATTTCTCTAAAATATTTACCGTCCGTTTAATATTATCATATACGGCTTGCCGACTGACCTGAAATTCTTCGGAGATTTCCCCTAATGAATAATCGTCCGCATAATACAGTGTTATATACTCCTTTTGTTTAGGAGTCAATAACTGTTCGTAAAACTCTAACAAGCTATTAATGCGATTATTTTTTTCAATTTCCATCGGCGTTAATCTTCCATAAGACCCTTAAAGAGTCCGCTTACGTATTGTTCAGGATTAAATGGACTTAAATCATCCACCGTTTCTCCTAAACCAACGTATTTAACTGCCAAATGTAATTGGTTGCGAATTGCTAGCACAATCCCACCTTTAGCTGTTCCATCAAGTTTAGTTAAGATAATTCCGGTAACGTTGGTTGTTTCCAAGAATGCTTTAGCTTGGGTTAGAGCATTTTGTCCAGTTGTTGAATCCAAAACTAGCAATGTTTCTTGCGGAGCATCTGGAATTTCTCGACTGATAACACGTTTGATTTTATCTAATTCGTTCATCAAATTAACTTTGTTTTGCAGACGTCCAGCTGTATCAACTAGTAGTAAATCGTAATTTTCTTCTTTGGCTTTTTTAACGGCTTCAAATGCTACTGAAGCAGGGTCAGATTGTTCTTTTCCTGCAACCACATCCACACCATCGCGCTTGCCCCATTCTTGCAATTGTTGGATAGCACCCGCACGGAACGTATCACAAGCTGCAAGTAAAACTTTACGTCCACGCCCTTTAAAACGAGCTGCCATTTTTCCGATACTAGTAGTCTTACCAACCCCATTGACACCCACAAAAAGGAACACAGTGGGTCCTTCTTTACTAAATACCAAATGGTTATCTTCGGCACTACCGTTTCTAGTATACAAAGCAACTAAACGGCGCACGATTAATTGTGAAATTTGTTCTGGATCAGAAACGTGTTCAAATTCAATTTCTTCTCGAACTTCTTCACTGATTTCAAGTGCTGTATCAAAGCCAACATCGGCTTCAATTAAAGTTTCTTCCAAATCATCGTAGAAGTCTTCGTCGACTCCTGTAAAATTCGTGAACAACGATGATAATTTTTGTCCAAATGATTTCCTAGAACGTTCCAAACCACGGTCGTAACGTTCCGCATCATCGAGTTCATTATTTTGAACGGAACTAACTGGCGTTTCAGCCACACTCGCTGTTGAAGCTGGTTCTTCAACTGCTTGTGCTTCCACTTGTTCTACAACTTCTGATTCTACATGCTCGCTAACCACTTCAGATTCAACGGTACTTTGACTTTCCGATTGAACCTCACTTTGAGGTTCTTTGACAGTCGTTGTACTTGTTATTTCAGATTGAATCTCTGAGACTGGTTCTGGTTCAACTTTTTGTTCTTTTTTCTTTTTTCTTCCAAAAAACCATGCCATTGATTACACCTGCTCTCCTTGTTCTGCCTCGTCCATTGAGACAGAAACCATTTTTGAAACTCCTGATTCCTGCATGGTAACTCCGTATAAAACATCAGCTTCCATCATCGTACCTTTACGATGGGTAATTACAATAAATTGGGTCGTATCTTGGAAAGTCTTGAGATATTTAGCAAAACGATCGACATTGGCATCATCAAAGGCTGCTTCAACCTCATCCAAGATACAAAACGGAACGGGTTTAACTTGTAAAATAGCAAATAACAACGTGATTGCTGTAAGTGACTTTTCACCACCCGAAAGCAAACTAAGTCGTTGTAGCTTCTTCCCAGGAGGCTGAGCCTTAATCTCGATTCCAGTTGTCAAAAGATTTTCCGGATCGGTCAATTCTAACTCAGCTTTACCCCCTCCAAACATTTTAACAAATACTGAACTAAATTCTTCAGCAACTTGATCAAATGTTTGTTTAAATCTTTGTCCCGCTTCTTGGTCAATTTCAGCAATTGATTGTTCGAGTTGAGTCTTTGAATCGATCAAATCTTCTTTTTGTTCCCTTAAGAAGTTATAACGCGTTGATACTCGGTCATATTCTTCGATAGCACCCAAATTGACCGTTCCAAGTTCGTTGAGGCCCTTACGTAGTAATTTCAGTTCACGGTCCAATTGTTCATCTTCGATATCTGGAATCACTACCGTTTGGACACTTTCAAAAGTTTGTTCATACTCTTGAGTCAACTTGTCAGCAGCCATTTCAATCTTGCTTTGAACCAATGTAAGCGAACCTTCAACTTCTTTTAGTTGCGTTTCAGCTTGGTTTAATTTTTGTTGGGTGATTTCATAATCTGCAATAATGCGATCTTGTCGAACTTGATTTTGTTCCAAATCGGTTTGTAATTGCTCTGCTAATTGATTTTGTTGAACTAATTTCTGTTTAATTTCAGCAATATCAATATGACTTAACTCACTTTCTGAAATGTTTTCTTCGTCCAATCGTTGAACTTTAGCTTCAATTTCAGCTTGTTGCGCAATTAAATTATTAATCGTTGTTTGAACCGTATTTACTTGTTGTTGACGTTGGGAAGCTTGTTCCTTCAACTTAGCCAATTCAACTTGAAGCTCTGAAATTCGGCTTTGGCGTTCATCGGCATCATCATTTAGCAATGCCAGTTCCCCTTGCTTAGCAGTCGTCGCTTCCTTGATTTTTTCAACTTGCTGTTGCAACTGCTCAATTTGGGCAGGCAAGTCAACTTGACCATTTTCTTCATCTTCAATTTGGGATAATTCAAATTGCGTTGCCTTAGCTCGGCGATTTAATTCAGTTAGACGGTCATCTTCCAAACTCATCTGGTTATTTAATTCTGAGCACTTCTGTTCAGATTGACGTTGTTTCTCAACGGCCTCGTTCAATTCAGCTTGCACTGCTTGCCCTTGTTCAAGCAATTTTTGAACTTCAGCTTCTTTAGCAGCCAATTTCGTTTTCATGGAAGTCAATTGAACTTGCAACTTTTTAATTTCTTGATCTTGCTGCAAGACACCACTTTGGTTTTTCTTGGTCGCTCCACCGGTCATGGTTCCACCAATTCCGACTACATCCCCCGCAAGGGTAATAATCCGGCTCCGGCGGTTAATTTGTTTTGAAATCATTAGAGCATTTTGCAACGTATCTGCAATCAAAGTTGTTCCCAATAGATACTGACTAACCACTCGATTTTCATCTTTGACCTTAACTAAGTCAGCTGCAACGCCGATAAATCCAGGTAGTTGCGACGCTTTACGGAAAATATCCTCGTTGATTGAGCGCCGACTAAGAGCATTTTTCGGTAAGAAAGTCACTCTTCCCAAACGATTTTGTTTTAAATATTCAATGATTGTTTTGGCCGTTTGATCCGTATCGACTACCACGTTTTGAACTTGGTTTCCCAGTGCTGTTTCAATCGCTAAGGTATATTCAGCAGGCACATTGATAACTTCAGAAACCGGACCTAAAATCCCTTTAAATTGACGCTTTTGTTGGAGCACAGCCCGCACACCTTGATAAAATCCTGTATATTCATTTTTTAAGTTTGAAAGAGCTTCTAGCTTACTTTCAGCTCGATGGGCAACGTTTGAGCCATCGAGCCATTGTTGGCGCTCTTTTTCATATTGAGTTTGAAGTTGATCCCGATGCTTAGTCAACTGCGCTATTTCTTGCTGTTGAGTATCATTTGCACCACTAATCGTCTTTAATTGAGCTTGCAAAGCGTCATAATCAGTTTGATGCTTTTTAATCTGCTCGTTCAACGTATCAATCGCTAACTTAATCTTCAATCTTTGCTGCTGATCACGTTCTTGATCTTGTTGATTGAAATTGTATTGGTTTTTTAACGAAGTCAATGCTTGAAGTTGATCAACGTAATTTGCACGCAATTCTTCAATTTCATGACGTAAATTTTCCTTTTGTTGTTCAAGATTACCGTCTGCAAGTGTCTTCAAGGATTGTTTGGTCGTCGTTAATTGTTGTTGCACTTTTTCAAGTTGCGCTTGTGCTGTTTTCAGCGATGCTTGATTTTCATTGAGCTGTTGTTCCAGCTGATGCTTCTCAGTAGTTAAACGACCCTTTTCTTGGTCTACATATTTCTGCCGTTCAAGACGCAAGTCATGCTCGCCTTCAAGTTGTTGTTCCAAACGATTCAACTTAACCAAATCAACTTGTAACTGATCTTTTTGTTGACTTTGTTCAGTAATCGTCTTTTTGATTTTTTCACGTTGACCAGCTAAATCTTCAGTTTTTAATTGTAATTGAGCTAGTTGATCTTTTTGATCTTGACGTGCAAGTGCTAGTTGTTTTTGTGTTTCAGAATTACTATTAATTGTTCGAACCAACTTGGTTTGATCTAAAATATCAAACCGCTGCTTTTGTTGAACGTAATCTTTAGCAACTGCTGCTTGTTCTTCTAAAGGTTGCACTTGCTTTTGAAGTTCAACGATTAAATCGTTTACCCGTTCTAAATAGCCACTGGTCTTTTCCAATTCATTTTCAGCACGCTTTTTATCCTGCTTGTACTCTAAAACGCCCGCTGCTTCTTCAATTATTGCCCTTCGATCTTCTGGCTTACTATTGAAAATAGATTCCACACGACCTTGTGAAATAACTGAAAACGACTCGCGACCCAATCCAGTATCGATAAATAAGTTTAAAATATCCTTCAAGCGACATTCCTGCTTATTTAATTCATACTGACTTTCGCCATTACGAAAAAGCCGACGACTAATCATTACTTCGTCAAACTTAGAATCCAAAAAATGATCGGAATTATCAAAAATAATCGTTACGGATGCTCGCGAAAGCGGCTTACGCTTTTCAGTACCCGAGAAAATCACATCGGGCATCTTTCCCCCACGCAAGCTCTTGGCTGAAGTTTCTCCCATCACCCAGCGAATCGCTTCGATAATATTACTTTTCCCTGAACCGTTTGGACCAACGATTCCAGTAATACCATCTTTAAATTCAATCTTAGTATTATCAGCGAATGATTTGAATCCACTGATCTCAATCGTACGTAGTTTCATTGAAAGTACCTATTTCCGCCCACGCAAAGATTGAAGTGCTTGGTTAGCAGCATTTTGTTCCGCAACTTTTTTGGAATGTCCGGTTCCTGTTGCCAATTGTTTCTGATCAGCCGTAACACTGACAGTAAAAATTAAATTATTTTCAGGTCCTTCTTCAGAAATTAGCTTGTAGTCAATTTCAACGTCACCATTTTTTTGAAGTAATTCTTGAAGTTCTGATTTATGGTCAATAATGTGATCGAATTTGCCTTCGTCTAATTTAGGAAAAATAACGGTACGTACAAAACGTTCCACTGCTTCTCGACCTTGATCAAGGTAAAGTGCTCCAATAAACGATTCAAAAATATCACAAAGAAGTGATGAACGCTGACGAGCGCCGGATTTCTCTTCTCCTTTACCTAAACGAATATATTGGTCAAAATGACATTCTCTGGCAAAATCACTGAAGCTAGCTTCACAAACCATTGCAGCCCGTAAACGCGTTAGCTTTCCTTGTGGCATTTCAGGATAACGCTTAAACAAATATTCAGAGACGATCAATTGTAAAACTGCATCCCCTAAAAATTCAATTCTTTCGTAAAATTTCAATCCTTGATGTGGATGTTCGTTAACATAAGAAGCTTGCGTGAAAGCTTCATCTAACAACGCGTGATTACTAAAATGAATATCAAACGTCTGACTTAAGTCATCTTCTAAGGCTTTTATCATGGATATCTTTTCCTTTCTAAATTGCAAATTATCTGTACATAAGAATAACTCGGTGACCAATTAGATTAATCACCGAGTTCTCTTAGTATATGAAATTAAGACTGATGTTCACTAATATAGTCAACTGCGTCGCCCACGGTAATGAGGTTTTCAGCAGCTTCATCAGTAATTTCAGCTCCAAAAGTATCTTCCAACTCTAATACAAACTCAACAATATCAATTGAGTCAGCATTCAAATCTTCTTTGAAATTTAGTGTGTTGGTGATTTGTTCTGTTTTTAATTCAAAACGATCTGCTAAAATTTCAGCAATCTTATTGAAAATTTCTTCTTTTGACAATTTCTAGACTCCTCTACTTAATGAATCTCTTTAGTATTTTAATTGTTTTCGTTTTCTTTGTCTACATCATCTTGTTTGATGCATTCAAGATGCATTTCAAAGTAATCAGCCAAGTTCTTAACCAACTTAGAATCTACAATTTCGTGCACCTGAACAAGGGCGTTCTTTACCTGATTAGCGTTACTTGAACCATGTGCTTTAACAACGGGAGCCTTCACCCCAAGTAAAACAGCTCCACCTTGTTTAGAATAATCCATTTGATCCTTAATTTGGCTAAATGCAGACTTGAGCAACAATCCACCCATCTTACCTTTGACACCACTGTTCATGATGGTTTCTTTAACCAATTTAAGCATTGATAAAGCTGTACCTTCAATATTCTTCAAAACAGCATTTCCAGTGAAACCATCTGTAACGACAACGTCCGCTGTGCCATTCAACAATTCACGTGATTCAATATTACCAACGAAATTAAGTGAACTATCATTCTTTAGTAGTTGATAAGCTTCCTTATGAATCTTGTCACCCTTATCAAATTCCGTACCGTTATTTAAAAGCGCAATGCGCGGATTAGTAACGTGCATGACGTTTGTTCCATAGAAGTTACCTAAAATTGCAAAGTCGTGCAAGTTTTTAGCTTTACTTTCAGCATTTGCACCAACATCAAGCATTGTGAAATTAGCGTTGTCACCTTTTAAACTAGGTAAAGTAGTTGTCATTCCTGGACGATCAAGACCTTTGATGCGACCAATCACAAACAATCCAGCAGCCAAAAGTGCTCCAGTATTACCAGCAGAGAAAATCGCATCAGCATCGCCGTTTTTAACTGCTTGCGCAGCTAAAACCATTGATGAATTTTTCTTACGACGAACTGCTCTAACAGGTTCATCTTCCATTGTAATCATTTCATCGGTATGCACGATTTTTACATTCTTAAAATCGTCCATGTAATTTTCAATTGCATCTTTTTTTCCATAAAGAATAAATTCAACATCTGGTAAAACTTTTCGAGCTTCGATTACTCCCTTAACAATCTCCTCTGGAGCATTATCTCCACCCATCGCATCAACTGCAATCTTCATAACTCTTCTCCTTTAATTAATCCAAACTTTTATTTATTTGCATCTTATTTTTTAGGTAGAACTGTAAATTCTGGTAACGTTCGTCTGTCTCCCAATGCGGTTGACTAACAATTTTTGCTGCATCAATTTGAGCAGTCTGTAGGGCCCCTAAATCAACAACCGGGTCACCAACTTTAAATTCCGGCACACCCGACTGTTGTTTCCCAAACAAATCGCCTTGACCACGCATTTTCAAATCGGCTTCCGAAATTTCAAATCCGTCATTGGTTTCGACCATGATCTGCATTCGTTGTTTACCAACGTCATTTTTAGGATCAGCAACCAGTATACAATATGCTTGGTGTTGTCCACGCCCAACTCGGCCTCGTAGCTGATGGAGCTGGGCCAATCCAAAGCGGTCTGCATCATGAATGACCATTAAAGTGGCATTAGGAACATCGACTCCTACTTCAATCACGGTAGTTGAAACTAGTCCCATATACTTTCCATCTTTAAAATCGGTCATGATTTGATCTTTTTCTGCACCGTCCATTTTACCATGCAAAATCGCAATCGGATATTTTTCTCCAAAAAACTCTTGTAACTCCTGATAAAGTTCCATTGCATTTTGTAAATCCATCGCTTCTGACTCTTCAATCAGAAGCGTCACGATAAATGCTTGGCGACCTTTAGCAAATTCCTTAGTCATAAACGCCAGCACTTTCTCCCATTCCCCTTGTTTGACCCACTTGGTGATAATCGATTTTCTGCCAGCTGGGGACTGGTCGATAATCGAAACATCCATATCACCATATGTCGTAATCGCCAAGGTTCGTGGAATCGGAGTCGCCGTCATCGCCAGAATATCTGGCGCCGAACCTTTCTCGCGAAGTAATTGTCGTTGATGCACCCCAAATCGATGCTGTTCATCAACAATCCCCAAACCGAGATTTTTAAATTCAACGTCTTTTTGGATAATCGCATGGGTTCCCACTACAATATCAATTTCACCATTTTTAATTTCTTGGAGCATTTCATCGCGCACTTTTTTGCGAATCCCACCAACTAGCAAAGCAATTTTAACGTCTAACTTTTCAAAAAATTTCATTAAGTTGTTAGCATGTTGTTCTGCCAAAATTTCAGTAGGTGCCATCAAAACTGCTTGCTTTCCAGCTGTCAACGTTGCATACATCGCAATCGCTGCTACTACGGTTTTTCCACTCCCTACGTCTCCTTGCAAGAGGCGGTTCATATGAGCCGGAGCCTTGAGGTTAGCAAGAATTTCATTGGTCACTCGCTTTTGAGCATCAGTCAATTCAAACGGTAGTTGCTGAATAAATTCACGGACTTTTTCAATCTGGTATTTTATTGCCGTACCATTTTCAACTCGCTCACGTGATTTAACGATTTGTAATCCCATTTGAAAAGTTAGGAATTCTTCAAACATAGCTGTTCGACGAGCATCGTGTGTCTTTTGGTCATCAGCTGGAAAATGTAGTGCTTGGATCATCGCCAATCGATGTAACAATCGATATTTTTCAATCAAGTCTTCTGGAATAACATCCTGAATTTGATCTTGATATTCCGTGATGGCATCCGTCACCAATTGCTGAATAGTTGCTTGTCGAATGTGTTTATTAGCAGGATAAACTGGCTGCAAATTAGTCTCTTCATCAATAATTTTAATTCCCGTCAAACTGCGACGGTTCGCATCCCATTTACCATAGACAGCAATATTTTCATCAGCATTAATTTGATTTTTAATCCACGGTTGGTTAAAAAAAGTTACCATGACGGACTCAGTTCCAATTAGAAGCCGAAAGTTAACACGCACTTTTTGGCGCCCAAAACGAGCTACAGTAGGTTGTGTTGCAACCACTCCTTCAAACGTTACTTTTTGTTGATCAACAACGTTTTGAGGTTCTTTTGTAGCTAAGTCTTCATATCGAAATGGATAATAAGTAATCAAGTCTTCGATGGTTGAAATACCAAGTTCAGACAACGCTTGAACCCGTTTAGGCCCAACCCCAGGAAGAACTTGAACTGTGTCTGTTAAGCTTTTCATTTTACCTCCGTAAATCAAAAATAGGCCGGCTAGCCACCGACCTATCAATATTATTCAACTGAAACTAAAAATGGATAGACTGGTTGGTCACCTTCGTGAATTTCAATTTCAAGGTCATCATCAATATCTAAAATGGCATTCTGTAATTGCTCTGCCATTTCTTGATCAGCATCTTGACCGTAAATGATTGTTACAATTTCACTATCTTCTTCCAACATCATGTTAACCATTTCAACGGTAGCATCCATTAGTTGCGGATTGGTGTTAACAATTTTACCATCAATTAATCCCATGTAATCATCCTGATGAATCTCGCGACCATCAAGTTTAGTATCACGCACAGCAATCGTAACTTGTCCACTCTTAACCGTATCCAAGTTAGCTTCCATCGCTTCAGCATTCTCTTCCAAATCAACGTCTGGATTAAATTCAAGCATTGCCGCCATTCCTTGAGAGATTGTCCGGCTATGGATAATCTTAGTTGGAACCTCTGCTACTTCAACAGCTTGCTCAGCAGCTAAGAAAATATTTTTGTTATTAGGTAAGACAATGGCTTTTTTTGCACCAGAATTATTGATCATTGCAGCAATATCAGCTGTGCTCGGATTCATGGTTTGTCCACCACTGATGATATGCGTTACACCCAAACTAGTAAAGAGTTTAGAAATTCCAGTACCAGAAGAAATTGCAATTACGGCAGTTTCAGGTGCATCTTCTTTTTTAACTGACATGCTAGCAGGCGTATCATCTTGTTCGATAATTTCCTCTTGTTGCCAACGCATATTGTCGATTTTGATTTTAGTGATATCACCAAATTGTTGACCCCAACTCAAAACATCTCCCGGATGTTCAGTGTGGACGTGTACCTTAACTACTTCATCATCATTGATAACTAGTAGTGAATCACCCAACTTAGCTAAATACTCATAGAAAGTGTCGTAATCGAATTCTTTTGAAACTTGAAGTCCCTTTCCGATTCGAACCATCATTTGAGTACAGTAACCAAATTCAATGTCTTCAGGATTAATTTGTCCTTGAACACTTTGGTGATGTGTAGCATCCACCATTTCGTTGGCTTCAGTTGCATCTGGTTCATGTTTGTATTCTGTAATGTCGTTACCATTCAAAATGTCATTAAAGGCATCAAAAACAAAAACGAGTCCTTGACCACCAGAATCAACCACACCCACTTCTTTTAAAACGGGAAGTAATTCAGTAGTCTTTTTAAGTGCTTTTTGAGCAGCAACGTCGATAGCTTGCATTACTTCAGCTAAACTATCGGTTGTTTTTACCGCTTCTTTACCTGCCTTAGCGGCTTCACGGACCACGGTGAGGATAGTTCCTTCAGTTGGTTTCATAACCGCCTTATAGGCTGTTTTTGCGCCCTCTGCAACTGCATCAGCTAAATCAGCAGCAGTTAAAGTTGCTTTCCCTTCAACACTCTTCGCAAAACCACGGAAAATTTGAGATAAAATAACACCCGAGTTACCACGAGCGCCCATCAAAAGTCCCTTTGCTAAGGATGCTGCTAAATGTCCAACTTCAATACTTGCATCGTCATTTTCATACTTTGCTCCACTTTCTAGTGAGAGACTCATATTTGTACCAGTATCTCCATCTGGAACTGGAAAAACATTCAAAGAATTGATAAAATCTGCATTCATTTTTAAACGATCAGAGCTGGCCTGCACCATCTGATCAAAAACGTCATTATTAATCAATGTTTCTATTGCTTCCAAATTCATTATCCTCCTAGTTCAACGAATTAATCGTTGAGCAACTTTACACCTTGAACAAAAACATTGACCGAATTAGCAGAAATGCCAAGCATTGATTCTAGGCTGTACTTAACTTTTGATTGTACATTTTTTGATATTTCAGAAATTTTAGTACCATATCCAACAATGATGTAGACATCGATGGCGATTCCATTTTCTTCTTGTTTAATTACTACTCCACGAGCGTAATTTTCTCTTTTTAGAATTTCATTTATGTTGTCACGAATCTGGTTTTTACTAGCCATTCCGACAACACCATAATTATCAGTTGCGGCTCCGCCAACAACGGTTGCGATTACATCATTTGAAACGTCAATTGTTCCATTTTTTGTTTTTATCTTGACAGCCATACCCCTGCCTCCTTAGTATTCATATATACCAACGATATTTTACCATATCCCATACATGCATTAAATACAAGTGCAAACATCTTAAATGCGCGCTAAATATTATTATACCGAGAATATCCTTTTATTCCAATAAAAGTTTATGCGTGACAACCTTTTCGAAAACGTAACGGTTCGATTAAGTGTCAAGGATAATTACTTGAAAGATTCCTATTGCAATATAACGGGCAATATGATAAATTGTTATGGTGATTGAAAAAGATTTCTATAAAAATATAGAAGTGACAAAGGAGGGTTTCGACATGGCAAAAGATTTTGTCACAGGTAAGCACACTCGCTTCGGAAATACTCGTTCACACGCTTTGAACCACAGTCGCCGAAGCTGGAAGCCAAATTTACAAAAAGTTCGTATCTTAGTTGACGGCAAGCCCAAACGTGTTTGGGTATCTGCTCGAGCTTTAAAATCAGGTAAAGTTACACGCGTATAAAAAAAAGATTGGTTAGTAGATAACCAATC
>JALAGR010000063.1 GCA_022712335.1 Pediococcus sp.
ATTGATACAAATTAACCAGGTTTTGTTTAAATTCATCATCGTAACGATTATATTTTCCCATCAATGAGCACTCCTTTGCGGTGTTTACTGTAATCATATAAACATTCATAAAAGCTGTCTACTAAAACAGTATATATCCACTCGGAAATTAAAACTTTCGCTGAATACTATGGTAAGAAAGTGAAACATGACGGTTTCCCAATCGAAGTTTTAAGCTCATACTATGTTAATGGTTTGATCGGTATGATTAAGATGTGGCTAGACGAAGGAATGGTTTACACACCACATTACATGGCAAATGCAGCTAAGAAAATATTAGGCACAAAAATTCAAATCGATAGTCAAAATATTGATCTATCCGACTTTTTCGTAGATTAACATTGACTATTCTTTAAATCTACAGTATAGTATTAACGTTGGTGTGGTCTCCACGCTACAACCGCACAAAGTGAGTTTTAAAGCATAGCACTTACTTTGGCGAGTCTTAGAATTAAGGAGGTGCACGTTGTGTACGCAATTATTAAAACTGGTGGTAAACAACTTAAAGTTGAAGAAGGTCAATCAGTATTCGTTGAAAAGTTAAACGTCGCTGAAGGCGAAAAAGTTACTTTTGATCAAGTTCTTTTTGTAGGTGGCGAATCTACAAAGGTTGGTTCTCCTGTTATTGAAGGTGCTTCAGTTGCTGGAACTGTTGAAAAGCAAGGCAAGCAAAAGAAGATTACTACTTTCAAGTACAAGGCTAAAAAGAACCAACATACAAAGACTGGTCATCGTCAACCATATACAAAAGTTATGATTGATTCAATCAACGCTTAATTTGATTGAAGGTGATATGTCATGATACAAACTTGTTTTTATAGAGATAAAGATCGGATCAGTGGTTTTAAGATAACTGGACATGCTGACTCAGGTGAGTATGGAAAAGATATCGTATGTGCTGCTGTGTCAGTCTTATCGATAAATACAGTTAATAGTATCGAACAAATCACTAAGATAATGCCACTAGTTGACTCAGACGATGAGAATGGTGGATTTTTATCTGTTAATGTTCCGAAGAGCAGTGATGCTAAATCAGACGAGAAGGCTCAAGTTTTACTTGAAGCTCTCGAAATCGGATTAAAGGACATTAGTAAGTCATACAAAGAATATCTAGTAATGAATTAATTTATTCGGAGGTGTAATTAACCATGGAAATGAATCTACAATTCTTCTCTCATCATAAGGGGGGCGGTTCCACTTCTAACGGCCGTGACTCAGCTGGTCGTCGTCTTGGAACAAAACGTGCTGACGGACAAGCTGCTAAGGCAGGTATGATTATCTACCGTCAACGTGGAGCACATATTTACCCTGGTGTAAATGTTGGTCGTGGAAACGATGATACTTTGTTTGCACTTGCAGACGGTATCGTTCGTTTTGAACGTAAAGGTCGCGACAAGCGTCAAGTTTCTGTATATCCAGTAGCAGATGCTGAATAAGCTGTAAAAAGCAAATTTCAGGTCGGGACAATAACTTTGTTCCGGCCTTTTTTAATGATTTTCTTGTTAAAAAGAGAATCGATTGATATCATTAGTTCTAGAATTAATTGGAGGAATCTTTTTATGAGTACAATTTCAACATCTGATTTTAAGAATGGTTTAACCATTGAATTTGATGATAATATTTGGCGCATTGTTGAATTTCAACATGTTAAGCCAGGTAAAGGTAGTGCCTTCGTTCGTACCAAATTGAAAAACTTACGAAACGGTGGAGTTCAAGAAAAAACATTCCGTGCTGGCGAAAAAATGGAACAAGCTAACATCGAGACAAAACGTATGCAATATCTATATAATGATGGAGCAAGCTACGTTTTCATGGATAACAACACATACGAACAAGTTGAAATTCCTAACGATCGTCTTGAAGAAGAAAAAAATTACCTTGTTGAAAATATGGAAGTAAGTATTGCATTCTTTGGAACAGAAACACTTGGTGTTGAAGTGCCTAAGAACATTACTTTAAAAGTTACTGCTACAGAACCTGGTATCAAAGGGAACACTGCTAGTGGTGGCTCAAAACCAGCTACAATGGAAACTGGTCTTGTTGTTCAAGTTCCGTTCTTTGTTAACGAAGGAGATTCCCTTAACATTAACACTCAAGATGGTACTTATATTTCACGTGCTTAATTTTTGGAGGCATTATAATGGCAGATACGAAATACTTAGAGTTAAGTAATTCCAGCTCAAAGAGTGGCGGGATTGCGATAGCACCTGACGTTATTGAGTCAATTGCAGGTATTACGGTTGATCAAATCGATGGCGTTCACTTAATCGGTAACAACATTTCAAAGGGCTTCAACACAATTTTAGGACGTGATTCATTAGGATCAGGTGCAAAATTAATTGAAGACGATCGTGGCTTGGTCATTAACGTTAGTGTGATGCTTGATTTTGGAGTATCTGTTCCACAAGTTGCAACCAAGATTCAAGATCGAGTTAAGCAACAAATGTTGTTTATGACCGAAATTGTAATTAATGAAGTTAACGTGCAAGTCAACGGAATGATGCCAGATACAACAACGTCTGATATCGATCCCGATGATATTTTTTCAGAAAATAATGGTGATAACTAGTGAGTTTAAATCGACATCAAATTCGAGAGAGCGCCTTTAAGATTATCTTTGCAAAAAGTGCTAATCCAGACGCTGATCTTAGTGAATTACAAGATCAAGTTTTAGAAGAATTTCATGAAACAGAAGCACCGGACCAATTCCTAAAAGATTTGGTTATGGGTGTGAGCTTAAATCTTGAAGCCATTAATGAAACTATCGGTGGAGAGTTGAAAAAGGGCTGGACTGTAAAACGTCTTGAAAGTCCAGATCGCGTTATTTTACAAATGGGTACTTATGAAATTAAGTATACTGAAACACCAAACAAAGTTGCTATTAACGAAGCATTGGAACTAGCCAAGAAATATACTGGTGAAGATGCACGTAAATTCATCAATGGTGTTTTATCTAACATTGCAGAATAATTAATAATTTGGTTGTAAATATCATTTGATATTTGCAGCCATTTTTATTTGGGATTTTTTAAAAAGAAAATGCAACTTCATAAATATGATATTATTTAATATGTATAAATACTTGGAAATGGGGTAGTAATAATGAGTACAATTATCGATGGTAAAACTTTAGCAGCTGAAATTGATGAGCAGACAATGATTGAAGCACAAAAACTTATAGATCAAGGTATTACGCCCCATCTTGTAGTGATTTTAGTTGGTGATGATGCAGCAAGTCAGATTTATGTTAGAAATAAAGAACGACGTGCGGCTAAGTTAGGAATTAAATCAACATTGATTAAAATGGACGCAAGTATTACTGAAGAAGAATTACTTTTGAAAATTAAAGAATTGAATCAAGATGCAGGTGTAAATGCAATTCTAGTTCAAATGCCGCTACCAGATCATATTGATGAATTCAAAGTGATTATGGCAATCGATCCAAAAAAAGATGCTGATGGATTTCATCCAGTCAATGTTGGACGACTTTTTGAAGATGAGACACATCACACGCCAGTTG
>JALAGR010000064.1 GCA_022712335.1 Pediococcus sp.
ATTGATACAAATTAACCAGGTTTTGTTTAAATTCATCATCGTAACGATTATATTTTCCCATCAATGAGCACTCCTTTGCGGTGTTTACTGTAATCATATAAACATTCATAAAAGCTGTCTACTAAAACAGTATATATCCAATACTTTGAACAAGTTGTTAAGCACCTAAAAAAAATTGGTGCTTGGTCAAAGACGTATATTGTAGCAGATGAGCCTAAATTGAATTCTTTAAATGCTTTCAAAGA
The DNA here is from genome assembly GCA_022712335.1 of Pediococcus sp. Classification (GTDB taxonomy): domain Bacteria; phylum Bacillota; class Bacilli; order Lactobacillales; family Lactobacillaceae; genus Pediococcus. The sequence goes on from JALAGR010000064.1 coordinate 246, forward strand.
ATCAATAGCAGAACTAAAAAAAGTGATTCCTGATGCAAAATTTAAAGTTACCTTTGATAAAGAAGAGGCTTTAAAAGAGCTTGCTCCATATGTTGACTACTTGGTTACATCTTTTAACTGTACTTGTCAAAATCCTGAGTTGAATAGCAAACAATTTTATGTCTGTAATTATCCGGATAAGCCAAATACCTTTTTGAATAGTAATTTACTGGAAACGCGACTCTTACCAATTTTAGCGTATTGGACTAAAACTGATGGGTTATTACGGTGGGCGTACAATTGTTGGCCTGAGAACGCATTAACTGACATACGCTATAATACCAATAATTTGCCAACGGGAGATCTTTGCTTGGTTTATCCAAGCAAATCAGGTCATCTGCTATCTTCACTTCGAATGAAACAACTATATCGAGGAATCGAAGATTTTGCTTTATTGAAGCAAGCTGAACAGAGAGACTATGAAAAAACACAGGAATTAGTAGTAACGCTACTAGGCGAAAAAGATCCGAAAAAATGGATGCAAAACAGCCATTTGACTCAACCAGCTTTGTTTAAGCAAACAGAAAAGCAATTTAAAGCATTTCGCCAAGCATTGTTAAAACTTATTGTTGAATAAACCAAAAAACACGCCGAACTTCAAAAGTTCGACGTGTTTTTAATATCTAATTAAATTATTTCTTAGCTTCTTCAATCATCTTTTGCATCATTTGTGCTTGATATTGAGCAGCGTATTGCTTTGAAGCTTTGGCAGTTGTATCAGCCATTAATTTCTTTTGTTCACTGGCACTCATCTTAGGATTCTTCTTAAGTGCTGCAGTCATTGTTGATTTTACAGTAGCTGTAACTTTCGCTTTAACGTACTTTTCAGCGTCAGCCTTCATTTGAGCTTGGTTCTTCTTAACACTCTTTTGAAGTTTAGCAGCTTGATCAGTTGATAAAGTAATCCAGTTGTTAGGAACATAGAAAGTATTTACACGTTTAGAAACTTCGCGATTGTTATCAGCGATACCAAACCAGAACTTGTAAGTACCATTTTTGTAGACCCAACGAGTTGTAGACTTAACTAAGCGAGCGCTGCTCTTTTTAGTTGTCTTCACTTTATTAGTAGTCTTTTCAGTTTCAGTGTGACTAGGCTTCTTTTGAGAAGTAGTCTTGTTGTAAACATAAACACGTTCTTTATCGGCAGTACCGATACTCTTATAGAGCAACATGCTCATTTGTTTAGAAGGTGAAACTGAATAGATTTCTTGGGTAGTTGTTTCAGTAACTTTATGCATCCCAAAATGTTCACGATCATTCATCACCATCAAAGCAACAGAAGTGAGTACAACAATTGCAGAAATTGCTGCACAAGTAATACGAACTGCTGGTTTAGAGATGAGTGTCATCGAAAGGAACGTTGCGATGGCTGCGATAATTAAAAGAAAAATAATCATTATTTCTTACCTCCTGCTTGAGGTTGGACTTTTGCTGAGTTACCAGCTTTACGACTAACAAAGAATGCGATGATTAAACCAAGCGCACTAAATCCAATTGCAATCCAGAATGTTGCATGGTAACCAGCAACGGTTGCATCAAATGCTTGATCTTTATACGCAAGTGGTTGAGCAGAAAGAAGATGCTTACCTGGCATTTGATTCTTAGTAACATTAGTCAACACACTGACCAAGATGGCTGTTCCAACAGAACTAGCAACTTGACGAAGAGTATTATTAACAGCTGTACCATGTCCCATCTTTTCAAATGGAAGTGAGTTCATACCAGCAGTTGTTACAGGCATCATTGCCATAGCAATACCAGCCATTCGAACGGCGTATAAGACAATGATGTAAACCATTGGAGTTGTCTTAGTAATGAAGGCAAATGGAAGTGTACCTGCAGTTAATAAGAACATACCAGTGATTGCCAAGCGACGAGCACCAATTTTATCGAACAAACGACCAGTAATGGGGCTTAGGAATCCCATCATCAAAGCACCTGGGAGAAGTGTCAATCCTGAATGGAAAGCTGTTTCTCCACGTACCGTTTGAATATAGAGGGGAAGTACCATTTCAGCACCAACCATGGCGATCATTGATACAGAACTTAAAGTAGCTGAAATTGAGAATTCTGGAATCTTCAATACACGTAAATCAAGGAAAGGTTTTTCCAATTTCAATTGACGAGCACCAAAGAGAATAATGAAGATTACACCAACAACGATGGTAGTGATAACGACAGCATCGCCCCAGCCTTTGTCACCAACTTCAGAGAAACCAAAGAGCAAACTACCAAATCCAATTGTAGATAAAGCAGCTGAAATCCAGTCAAGAGTTGTCTTATCTGTTTCCAAAACATCCTTCATAAATAGGAAACCAGCAAGTAAAACAATAAATACGATTGGAATAATCATTCCAAACAATGTTCTCCATTGGTAATTATCAATGATCCAACCTGAAAGAGTAGGACCAATTGCAGGAGCAACACCGATAACTAATCCAGCAAGTCCCATGGCTGAACCACGTTGGTTAGCAGGGAAAATTGTTAACATTAGAGTTTGAAGGAGTGGCATTGTAACACCAACTCCAAGAGCTTGGATCAAACGTCCTGCAAGTAAAACTTGGAACGTAGGAGCCGTATAACATAAAATTGTTCCGATTAGGAAAACAGCCATAGCAGATAAATAAAGTCGCTTAGATGGAACACGACTTGTCAACCAGGCACTAATGGGAATCATGATACCGTTAACCATCAAAAATCCTGTTGTTAGCCATTGAACAGTAGAAGTACTGATATCAAAAGCATCCATTAATGTAGGAAATGCGGTGGTCAAAATTGTTTGGTTCAAAACGGTACAGAAAGTACCTATCAATAGCACAAGGATCAATAAAGATCTCTTAAAGGGTTTACCATGTGCGTCAATTGCTTGTGGCATAAGCTTACAACCTCTTTTCATTTCAAAAAAACTTTTCTTTGATACTATAGTTGGTTTTGATGTCTTTGTCAACTTGTTTGACAAAGATCTTAGAGAAGTTATAATGAATTTAAATAACAAGACAAGTTGTACGGTGTTAACGAGGAGGAAAAGACATGGGAAACCCCGCGGGTCGTCTAGCAATGGTGAAGAAAATAATTGATAGTGAGACTATGTTACTTAGTATTGGTGATGTTGCGCATGCTATTGATGTATCAACTAGACAATTACGTTATTGGGAAAAGAAGGGTTATATTAAGTCAAGGATTTCCAAGTCGGGACAACGTAAATATACCTACTTTACAATGCTTCAGGCAGGTAATATTGCTAATTACATTAACGAAGGGTTTACATTAGCAAAGGCGGCCGAAAAAGCGCAAAATAACGGACGCATTATGAAAATGTTACGTCATTTTCTTCAAGACCGATTTAGTGGTGGGCGTGAGATCCCCAATGGGTATGAATTTGATTTGGGAGAGGTCAAAGGATTGGCTGAAGATCAGCACTTACACATCGAAGTGATGGAGAACGGGGAAAGCTTTTTTCAGATTAAAAAAGAAAGCACAAATGATTGACGGATAGGACGTTTGTACTATATATTTA
>JALAGR010000065.1 GCA_022712335.1 Pediococcus sp.
CGACTAATGTTGCATAGAGGACAAATTGCATATTTTAAAACAGTCGGAGAGCAGACCCGTCCATGCATCGTGGTCAGTAACGATGACTACAATCAGATGATGAGTACGGTGATGGTGGTACCGATTAGTTTGGCAGATAAGTACCAGCAGGAACGTTTTGTGAAGAACCCAATGTTCATGACGATTCATAGTAACGAAATCAATGGAACGGCGCTATTGCAGCATTTGAGAACGATTGATTCAGCGCGATTAGTCGGTGAAGTGGTCGCCGAATTATTGCCGACACAGATGGAAAGTGTCAGTTCGATTCTTAAATTTGCACTATAACAACGATTAAATAAATGAAATGTCGCATTTTTGCGTAATTAAACTTCGACGAGGTCAATTTAATTACGCGAGGTGGAAATTTTGAAAGGGTATCACGGCACCAGTTACGAAAATTACGAAAAAATTCAGCGCGATGGGTTTCAATTACACCCAGCTGGACGAAAGGGACTCCCAAGCGATTTAGGAGTTGGAATTTACTTTTATATTGAAGGTCCTTATGCGATTGCTCCCGAAAAAATGGCAAAAAAATACGCCGGAATTTTCAAGAAAAATGATCATGTTCGAGATTCAAAGTCGACGGTGGTGAAGGTTGAGTTTGATGCGGGGATACGAGTGCTTGATTTGGACGAAGAGGCGGTTAAGGTCGATCAGTTTAGGATTAGTAATGATGTGGGGATTAAAAATTTTATAAATCGATTCAGGCATGACAAGTCAGTGAATAAAGGAGCTTTAAACAGAGGGAATTTTGATGGAATTGTGCTGAATAACTATTTGAAAAATGTTGAGCGTAAAAGTGGTAAGACTATTGATGCGGTTAAAAAGGATACATATACTGCGCTTCTACGGAAATGGGGATATAAACAAAGTAACTTTTTTAACGGAACTGAAATATGTATAAGAAATTTAGATAGAATTACGAAAATAAGTTACTAAGTGATGTATTTGTCGTAGTGTTCAATGCGCTTTGAACGGAGAGCTTTATGATTAAAATTAAAGTTGATGATCCTACTGGGGAGCTAACCCGAAAATTAACGAGCGAAGAATTATTAGAATTAATGATTGGCGTTGGATATATTGAAAAAATTTCACCAACGAGAATTCGTCTCACTCCTGAAGGTGAGGGGGTTTTAGATATGTATGAAGGTGCTGAAAATGTCGAAGTGGTAGATAGTTGGGATATCGAAGCATATCTAAAAGAGCTAGATAAAGCGATTAATGTGGAAGATGACGACTAAAAGCATTATTTGAAGTTCCAGTGTTTGGGAGGGATGAATGATGATAAAAGTGACGACAGATGATTATCCAGATATTGGTTACACTAAATTGACTTATCGAGAAATCATTGAAAGTTATATAGAACTAGGAATGATTGAAAAAATTTCACCAACAAGAATCCGTCTTACTGAATCCGGTGAAGAATTGCTGAAAGCGATGGATGGCACGGACGAAGTCGATGTCATGGAAAGTGTCGATATGGAAGAGTATATCAAAATGCTTGAAGAAGATGATGACGAAGAAGAGGAAGATGACGACTAAAAGTATTATTTGAAATTCCGCTAGGAGGGATGAATGATGATAAAAGTAACGACAGATGATTATCCAGATATTGGTTATACTAAGCTGACTTATCGAGAAATTGCGGAAAGCTATTTAGAACTAGGGATGATTGAGAAAATTTCGCCAACGAGAGTTCGTCTCACTGAATCCGGCAAAGAATTACTGAAAGCGATGGATGGCACGGACGAAGTTGATGTTGTGGAAAGTGTCAATCTTGAAGAGTATATCAAGATGCTCGAAGAAGAGGAAAAAGAATATAACGAGGAAGATGACGACTAAAAACCATAATCCCATGGTGGTATCGGGATTATGGCTTAAACTAAAACGTGAGGATCAAATACATTAAAACGACGAATAACATATTGATTATGTTTGTTTTTAACAGCAAAGACTTCAATCGCAGAACCCATTTTGGCTTGCTGAAAAAAATTTAGGGCGTGGGTATGAATTAACATGTTGTAGTGATGGTCTTGCATATCCGTGAGTTTAAAACGAAATAAAATGGGTGAATAACTGATGCTTTTGATTTCACTGGTGATAATGCCACTTAATTTTTCCATATAATTACCTCTTTTTTGTTAGGTAAATTATACGAACAAACGTTCGTTTTGTCAATAAAAAAACGACTAACTTTTTACGAGTTAGTCATTTTAATTTTGTATATTAAATATAGTAAATTGTAAGCCCGCTTAAGTATAACTTACCCTTGATATATAAGGTGGGACCTTCCTTGGTACCATTCACACCACGTTCGTCAATACCTGCCAGGACTGAACTAACATCGGTGACTACGTCCCAATCACGTGGAATGTAAAGGGTGATTCCACCAAGGTGACAGTCGACATTAGCGGTAGCAACGTCGGTGATAGTTGCATGATCGAAGTAAATTTTAGTAGCACCCATGTAGTTACTGATATTAACCTTTTTCAAATCTTTGGATTGAACGTAGCGGACACCGCTGCCCATGCTAGTTTCAATGTTAATTTCATTATCATCAACTGATTGAACATCTTCGGCATAAGTATAGTTGGAATCGCGATTTAAAACGTGCTGGCGATGATGGTTTACCCAAATTTGTTGATATTTCCAAGGCTTTTGATAGGGATGGAAAATCAACGACAAGCCAATCGTTAATAGTACGGCTGCCAGTAGAATCGTCCAAGGAACCAAGCTGGTAATACCGAGGGGCTTGCTATACAGCATTAATAAAAAGGCAAGTGGAAAGACGGTTCCACCAATTGATAAGTGCATTAAATTAGCAACCAAAATAGCAACTAAAAATATGGTAGCGATGACGGTAAATGGATTCAATGTGAGCATAGTCCAACCCATCTGTGTTGCTACTAAAACAGCAGCAGCTAAAACGAAAAATATTCCCCAAAACCATTGTGATTTCTTCATGTTCATTACCTCAACTTTTTTAAATGTTCTTGTAGTGGTTTGTAGTAGCGCCGAGATGCATAGACCTGTTTGTGCGAGTTTTGAAATTGAACCAAACAATTAGATAGCGATTTTGTCAACGCTAAAATTTTGGACACATTGACGATGCAGGACTTAGAAATTCGGATAAATTCAATCGGAAGGCGATCTTCGAGTTCGTACAGTCGTTGATGAGTCGTATAAATGGCATCCTCAGTATGGGCGCACACCTGGCGTTCTTCAGTTTCAAAAAACAAGATGTCGCCGACTTCAAGATAAAATTCAGTAGCATCTTGATAAAAAGTCATGACTTTTTGTGTAGCATTTTGCCTTTCAACCAAGGCTTGAATCTCCTTGATGTTTTGGGTGTACTCAGGCGCTCGAATAATAACTTCACCCTCTTTGGTGCTTGAATCAATTTCAACTCGCATTTTCATTGTCAATCATCCTTTCGTATCTAAGTACACCATAAAAAAGTTTGCCGGTAAATATGTTCTGCGTGAGTGGTTGATTTTAAAAACTATGTGGTCAAAAAAACTGTGAGAAAGATAGTTGATAACGAAGATGAATCGCAAATTAACTATTTTCAACACAGTTTTTTATTATTTAGAATACTTTTGTCCCACGAGCATTCGACCAGACATGGTTTTCAAGATTAGCCCGAGTTGAGTGTAATGTAGGTCACCGCCAGTTTTTCGATACAGCGGTTGAAGCTCAGATGTCCAAAGCGCAAAAGGAGTTGTGAAAGATGGAAATTTCCAATAACGTCGCATATAACTTGGAATTTTAATCCAATGGCGTTTAGGAATCTGCGGCTGATTAACAAATTCAAAATCCACATGCACTGGTTGTTGCTTTGAAAGTGGGTGTTTTTTTGGCTGTGGAGCAGCTTGTTGTAACGCATGTTGTTGAAGCCTTTTTTGAACAATAATTCGTTTTTCTTGCATGGTTGGAGCGGTAGTTGGTGTTGCCTTACTAGATTTTTTAGGAGCCGCGTTTGGCTTAGCCGATTTAGCGGGCGCTACAGAAGTAGGTTCACTTTTGGTTTTGCTAGACGGCTTGGGTTTAGGTTCACTAGGTTTTATAGGCTGGGGCTTTGCCTCTTTGGGCGCTTTTGAACGGAGATGTACATAATAGACCGTGGAATTACTGTCAATTTGCTCAAAATCAAGTCCGTCTTTAGGAAATTCATTATCAATTAATTTATAACCTTGTTTTTGATATTCTTCAATTTGGTTAGTAGGATTGTAAGAATTTCGTTGGTTGTAATAAACCTGAATATTTTTAGAAGATAAGATTTTATTATTACGGTCATCGATAAATTCAACCGTAACCTTTTTACTATCTAACGCATACCTAACTGTGTAAGTTAAATTGGAACTATGGGTATTGATAGTTTGCTGATCAACTAGATGATGATCGGAGTGAGGAGCGCTGTTGCTGGTAACGTGATAACCCTTGATCGTGGGATTTGTTACAGCAGGTAAAGTGGTTTGCTCACCCCTAGTCCAATTTTTTGGATCGGAAGGTGCTCCATCAGAATCGAGCGTTAAAGTAGTTTTGGTAGTTGAATAATAAGTCACAGTTGTGTGGCGTGATAAATCCTCTACAGTGGCGAAAGTTACAGGCTTTGCCGCATAGTGCTCGGCGATTTCCTTACCAGCATCATCTACGTACTTAACGCTTTCGTTGATAGTTTTAGTCGTCAAGTGGTATGCTGGAGCGTATACGTAGGTTACTATACCATTATCGCCATGTTGTCTTAAAATTCCTTTGGCAGGAAGGCTTTCTTCTGCCATACGGACAAAACGATAGTTGCTAAAAGTCCGCTCGTGAGTGACATAAGGACGTCCCACAAATGGCCCCCGTGGATACGTTGCGGTGCCAGTTGCTAAAAGATTACCTTCTTGATCAACGTAGTGAACGCTAACGGTTGCACGATGGTGATGGTGGTGATGATGAAAAGGTACTTGCGTAGTATTAGACGTTGAAGTTGAGGTTTGAACGTCTGATTTGGAAACAGTTTTCGATTTTTCTGAAATAGTTGTTGCAGTATTTTTTGTAAAATTTGGATAACGGGATTTAGGATTAGATTGGGAGGTTGATTTTGAATCAGGTGTTTTAACTAGGTCGGTGGCGAACACCGTAGCGGATGCAAACAATGTATTAGTACCGACAATGATACTTAACACAATAATAATTAGCCATTTTCTGCTCTTGTTGTATAATTTTAAGTAGTGCTTTGTTCCCAAGATGATTTACCCCCAGACACATTTTTAGAGTCTATATTTTAGTGCCTTTAAAAATATTGTCAACAAATCACCTTAAGGAGTTAATAATATGATCGAGAAGTTCAACCGATTATTGGACGATGAGCAGCAGTTGGTCCTCCAACTAGCCGAACTGTATATCCATGATTCTGAGAAGCGGCTTTCGATAGGCTATGTTCAAAGCGAGCTAGGAGTTAGTAGACATCAAGTGATGGGTGCGTTTGATTTGTTAAATTCTACAATCGAGTCACTTGCGATAGAAGATATCGATTTGGCGTATGATGGTAAGGGAATCCTATCAATTTACGGCCTAACTACAACTTCGATGAAAACCATCTTGGAAGACATGGCGACCAGGTCAATTCGTTTAAATATTTTTATAAATTCCCAATTGGGGATTTACGGCACACAAGCTCAATTCCTAAAACAATTTGGAATAAGTCGAGCAACCTATTATCGCAATATTATTTATATTAGGCAAATTCTTGCTGAAGATTTTTTTGTCCAGAGGCGTCGTAATGAAGAAAATTCACGGCAAATAATTTTTAGTGTAATTCATCATTTTTTTAATGGAATCGATGCTTTACCAATCGAACTTGGTGAGCCGATTACGACTTTGATAACCAAACTCTGCGAGATTAGGTCGATTAATTTGAGTTATACGGAGCGACAACGTTTAACTAATTTTTTGTTTGTACAAACGAAACGGATTCGACAAGGAAACAAGATTCAAAAGATCGTTGACCAAGATTGTGCTACAGAAAAAATGGAATTTTTCAAGTTGCTCAATGATTTGTGGGGGTTAAAAGAAGAAGAACTGGTTCAAGAGGGCTGGTATTTTGATATTTATTTGATGATCAATGGTTTGGTACCATTTGAAATCGAAAAATGTGGAAAACAACAACCTTTAGAAGCAATTCAAGATCTGGTGGAAAAACAGCTTGATTTTTTGAATCAGATTTTCGAAGGAATGGAAATCGAGCCCCAATTAGTGGAAATTAGGCAAGAATTAATCGAAACTAACGTTAAAGTATTTTCGCCATTTTATTTTAGTGAAACCTTTGTTGATCCGACGAAAGTGCCATTTTTCAGTGAAACCTATCCAGAAATTGATGATATGGTTAAACAAATTTTGATGTATGTAGGAGAGCAGCGGAAGCTAAAGCTTGATAAAGATACATTTACGCAATTATATTATACGTACATGCTGATTTTACTAGAACATTTACCAGTGCAGTTGGTTAGCAACGTAGTTAAAATTACAGTCGACTTTTCAAATGGAAAAGTTTTCACCAAATATATCAGTTCCCAGCTACAACAGTTTGCCCCACTTAACATTGAAGTCTCCAAGCGTTTGGAAGATGACACGGATATTTTTCTGTCAGACCAGCGCTTTTGTGATGTTGATTGTGAACAAATGATCTGGGAATCACCACCATTAGCCGAAGATTGGGAACAATTAGGCGATTTAATTGTCAAAATAAAGAGAACTGATAAAAAAATCATTACTAAATAGAAAAAGACTTTTTAACAGCGGCCGCATAGGCTTAACGTTAAAAAGTCTTTTTCTATTTACTAGTAATTTCTCATGATTTTAAAATCAAATGGAAAACGTGAAACATGGAACCCCTTTACGATAAGGGATAGGGATTATATTATTAAAAACGTGCTAGTCATCGATTAGCAC
>JALAGR010000066.1 GCA_022712335.1 Pediococcus sp.
AGTCCACAGTATGTACTTTTACTTTTAGGAGTAATTTTATTAGCAATTAGTTCTGGAGTTCAAGTTTATGTACCTAAGTTGGCTTCAACATTGGTTAATAACTTCGCTAAAGGTGTAAATTATTCGTTGCTAGGTAAGGTAGTATTACTTTTTGTTGCTTCAGCAATTTTCTCGGCGATTGGTGGCACAATTCTTGGGATCTTTGGTGAAAATGTTATTCAAAACCTACGTAAATTATTGTGGGAAAAATTAACAATTTTGAAAGTCAGTTATTTTGATACTGTCAAAGCTGGGGAAGTTTCCAGCCGCTTGGTTAATGATACGAACCAAGTTAAGCAACTTTTGGCAGTTACTTTTCCACAAACACTTGCGAGCATCATTACCGTTGCTGGTACGATTTATATGATGATTCGAATGGATTGGCACATGACTTTGGCGATGATAATAGCAGTCCCAGTTGTGATTATTTTAATGGTTCCAGTGATGGCTTTTGGAACTAAAGTGGGACACATTCGCCAAGATGCGTTAGCACAATTTAATGGAATAGTTAGTGAAACCCTAAGTGAAATTAGGTTAGTAAAGACTTCTAACGCAGAAAAACAAGCTCAAAATCACGCCGATACCGAAATTAATCGACTATTTAAAATTGGAAAAAAAGAAGCAGTGTTTGATGCTGCAATGCAACCGATTATGATGATGGTTTTCATGAGTATGATTTTTGGACTTTTAGCTTATGGAATTCACCGAATCGCAATCGGCGCCATGGCAATTGGAACCTTAATGAGTTTTTTGATGTATTTATTTAATTTAATTGGTGCAATGCCAATTATTGCGACGTTGTTTTCGGAAATGGCTAAAGCATCAGGTTCAACTAGAAGAGTTGAAGAATTGTTAGAAGAAGAACCTGAAGATTTTGATCATGGAGAAGCTGTGGATTTAGTTGATAAAAATCTAAAAGTAGAACATGTAGATTTTGCTTACGAAGACGCCCCAGAAGACGTTGTGCTAAAAGATATTTCATTTGAAGCAAAGCCTAATCAAGTAATTGCGTTTGCTGGTCCTTCAGGAGGCGGTAAATCAACTATTTTTAACTTATTAGAACGCTTCTACGAGCCTACAAATGGAATAATCAAATTTGATAGTAATAACATTCAAGATATTCAATTGACTAATTACCGTCAACAAATTGGATTTGTATCACAGGATTCAGCGATGATGGCAGGAACCATACGAGATAATTTAACTTATGATTTGGACGATGAGTTTAATGATGATCAGTTATGGGAAGTTCTAGGATTGGCGTACGCTAAAAAATTTGTGGAAGATATGCCCAATCAATTAGACACAGAAGTCGGTGAACGAGGCGTGAAAATTTCTGGTGGCCAACGCCAAAGAATTGCAATTGCCAGAGCATTTTTACGTAATCCTAAAATTTTGATGCTAGACGAAGCTACAGCAAGTTTAGACTCTGAGTCAGAGATGAAAGTTCAAGATGCGTTAGCCAACTTGATGAAAGGTCGAACAACATTAGTAATTGCGCATCGATTATCGACAATTGTTGATAGTGATCAAATTTACTTTGTGGAAAATGGTCAAATTACTGGTTCGGGAACCCATCAAGAGTTGGTTGATTCACACAAAATGTATGCTAAATATGTTAATGAACAGTTTAAAGTGGCTTCATAGCCAAACTAAGGAGGATTATATTTTGAGTTTAAGTGAACTTCAAAAAGAAGCAATTCGGGATGCGCTATTAGCAGTCGATGATCCATATTATTTCAACACTTTTAAAAATGCGGAGGATGAAGACGAATGGCTTCGATTGAATGAAGCGTATATTCAAAATGACCTCCAGCGATTTATGCCTACAGGTATCAGTACGCATGATCCGGAGGTTTGGCGATTGATTCGTAAGTTGCTGAAGCAGTTTGATATGTAAAAAAACATATTACCTTGAAAAATGGTTTACGTTAAAAATAATATTTGTTAATCTGGGGATGAAAAGGAATTTTACTTAATTTTTATACGCAGAACGTTGTTTGATTTAGGAAGGACGATTGCTATGGGAAATAATAAAGCTCCTCAAATCACTGAAATTGGATTGTTGCCAAATATGTTCTTGAAGATTACATTTGCTGATGAGACTGTGAGATATTGGCGTAGTGAAATTAATCAAGAAGAGATTAATATGTTCAAACAAGGGAAGAAAAACCTTTTTGGATTTACGCGGTTAACGCCAGAGTTTTACTGGATCGGAAATGATATTTCAATTGGTGATGACAATCAATTTAAGGTAAATAATGTTAGTTATGACGGAAACCAGATTTATTATCAAGGTTTAGATTCTTATTAGTTAGAAAACAAAAAAGGCGATTAAACGTAGATTTTCACGTTTAATCGCCTTTTTAAATTATTTCAAGTTATAAAGATGTGGTCCTTTTTCAGCAATTCCTGCTTCTAAAATTTCCATATTCCAAAGTGCTTGCTCATCGGAAACGAGCTTAGCATCTTCGTTGGCTAATGTTGCAATAATTGAATCATAGACGCGACCATAATCGCCATTAACAGTCGGAATTTGTTTTTCAATCCAATCGCCATTCTGGTTTTTATACTTAACCACACCAAACTGATCAGGTGCGTCAATTCCAAAATTATCATCACCAGGCATGATGCCTAACTTTAAGTCGTTTTCTTGTTGATCGATATCGTATTTAACATACGTTCCATTAGTTCCATGCAATAGGAAACGTGGATAAGGACGGGCAGCCAAGGGGTTACTAACGACCGTTGCTTTAAAGTTGTCATAGAATAATTGAGTTTCATAAAAGTCATCCACCGTGCTAGCTGAATTTTGAATAGCGCGAATATCATAGCTAACAGTTTGTGGTTTTCCAAAAAGTCCTAGGATTTGGTCTAACATATGAACGCCTAATCCGTAAAATTGGCCATCGACTTGAGAACCTTCATGAAGACTGTCATCAGGACGATATTTATCAAAATGAGATTCAAGTGATAAAGGTGTGCCAACGTATCCCAGTTCAATTATCTTTTTAAGCGTTAGGTAGTCGCTATCGAAGCGACGGTTTTGGTATGGCATTGCTAGTAAATTCTTAGAATTAGCTAGGGCGAAAAGTTCCTTAGCTTCATCTTGATTGGCAACAAAAGGCTTTTCAATCAGAACATTTTTACCATGATTGAGGACTTCTTTTCCATATTCAAAATGAGTTGATGGTGGCGTACAAATTGTAATTAATTGAACTTCAGCATCATTTAAAACTTGTTCAAGATCATCAGTGAAAATAGTGTTGGTATCGTAAAATCCAGCTTCTTTTTCAGGATGACGACGGTGATTATAGATATATTTAATTTTAATGTCACGTTCTTTAATGTAAGGGATGTGGTAACGATTAGCGCTTTTACCAAATCCGATAATTGCCATTGTAAGTGTCATAAATTTGCGAGCTCCTTTTATATAAAAAACTGTGATAAAAGGTTGGGTACTAGTGAATATTACTATTCATTAAACTCAAACCATTTTTATCACAGCCTAATATTAATTAGTTACTTTCTTCTGAATTTAAACGGTTGATTTCAAGCAAGAGGTCAACGGCGCGTTCCATTGTTTGAACAGAAACGTATTCGTAACGACTATGCATGTTTTCACCACCAGCGAAGAGGTTAGGTGTTGGAATTCCCATGAATGAAATCTTTGAACCATCTGTACCACCACGAACAGGGTAAATGTCTGGCTTGATATCAAGATTTTCCATTGCTTTTTGAGCAATTTCAACAGGTGTCATATCTTTTTCAAGTATTTCACGCATGTTGTAGTATTGGTCGTGAACTTCAACTTTAACACGTTCTTGACCAAATTGTTCGTTTAGCTTGTCGCCGATTTCTTGCATTTTTTGTTTACGTTCTTCGAAAATTTCACGGTCGTGATCACGAATGATGTAAACCAATTGAGCATGATCGGGAGTACCGGTCATCTTGAAGAGGTGATAGAAACCTTCACGACCATCTGTATCTTCTGGACGGTCATGTTCAGGAAGCATGTTATGGTAGTCGATACCAACTTGAAGAGCGTTAACCATTAAGCCTTTAGCAACGGCAGTATGAACTTCATTACCTTGAATTTCAATGGTAGCTTGAGCAGCATTGAATGTTTCGTATTCAAGTTCGCCAAGAGGACCACCATCAACGGTATAAGCGTATTTAGTATTGAAGTCCTTAGCGTCAAAGTGGTCAGCACCTGTTCCAGTTTCTTCATCGGGAGCAAAGCCAATGCGAATTTCGCCATGCTTTACTTCAGGGTGAGCCTTGTAGTAATCAAGCATTGTCATAATGTCAGCAACACCAGACTTATCATCGGCACCTAATAAAGTAAGTCCGTTAGTAGTAACTAAGTCATGACCTTCATATTTATTTAAGCTAGGGAAAACAGATGGGCTAAGAACCCATTCGCCGTCACCACTAAGGTCGATATCAGATTTTCCATCGTAGTTTTCATGAACTTGTGGTTGGATATTTTCAGCATTGAAATCAGCAGTGTCAACGTGAGAAATGTATCCAATCACGGGTGTATTGCCACCGTCATTTGCTGGGAGTGTACCAACAACGTAACCAGATTCTTGTGTATGGATATCTACAACGCCAACTTCTTCTAATTCTTTAGCCAAAGTTTTTAAAAATTCAACTTCTTTTGGATCGGTTGGAACTGTTTCAGAGTTTGGATTTGAACGAGTATTTACCTTTACATATTTAAGAAAACGCGGAAGTAATGTTTCATATTTTGCCATTTGATCAGCTCCTTTTAATTTATACTACTATCTTACAACATCTATTTGTTTTCACAAGTTTAATGTGCCTTGTTAATAGGAAAGAAGTCGGTTACATTGTGCGAATTCCAAGGTGTATTTTGTGCAAAATTTCGGTGGTTATGGTATAGTAGCGGACAACGACTCGGAACATTAAAAGACGCCTTTTAGTGGATTCTGAGATTTAATAAGGAGATGTTTAAATACAAATGTTACTTGAAATGAGCCATCTTTCGAAAGTTTACCCTGGAAATAAAGTGGTCGTTGACGACTTTAATCTAGACGTAGAAAAGGGAGAGTTCATCTGTTTTATCGGTACATCTGGTTCTGGTAAAACAACGACGATGCGGATGATCAACCGAATGCTTAAACAGAGCTCGGGAACTATCAAAATTAATGGGCAAGATATTGCTAAAATGGACCCGGTTAAGCTACGGCGCAAGATTGGGTACGTTATTCAAAATATCGGATTAATGCCTCATATGACAATTCGCGAAAATATAACATTGGTACCTAAACTATTAAAATGGTCCGAAGAAAAACGTAACGAACGGGCTAAAGAAATGATTAAGCTAGTAGACTTGCCAGAAGATTTCTTGGATCGCTATCCTTCACAACTTTCTGGTGGACAACAACAACGAATCGGTGTTGTACGCGCACTAGCGGCTGATCAAGATATTATTTTAATGGATGAACCTTTCGGGGCGCTTGATCCAATCACACGTGAAGACCTACAAGATTTAGTGAAAGACCTACAAGAACGTCTAGGTAAGACGTTTATTTTCGTAACTCATGACATGGATGAAGCGTTGCGCTTGTCCAGTCGGATTGTGGTTATGACTGGTGGTAAGCAAGTACAAGTGGATACACCTGAAAATATCTTACGTAAACCAGCAAACGACTTTGTTGCCAATTTAATTGGACAAGACCGTTTAATTCAAGCTAAACCAAGTATCACAACGGTTGGCCAAGTGGCTAACAAACCTGCTTCGATCGCAATTGATCAACCAGTTGTTCGAGCACTTGATATTATGCATAGCCGCCGTGTTGATACTTTGTTAGTGACTGACGCAGAACAACATCTTAAAGGTGTTGTTAGCATTGAAAAGATTAATGAATACTATCATTCAGGCAAAACTGTGGGCGAAATTATGGATCCAAATGTTTTCTATGTTAATGAAAACTCGATTATCCGTGATACAGTTGACCGTATTTTGAAACGTGGTCTACGTAATGTCCCAGTTGTTGATAATGATCGTAAATTAGTCGGAATCGTAACACGTGCAACCTTAGTTGATATCGTTTATGATGCACTATTTACGGATGATAGTTTGTCAACGGACAATAGTGCCGATTCTAATTCAAAATCGGAGGACCAAAAAGAGAAAGATGGTGATCAATAATGATCAACTTCCTGAATCAATATGGAGGCGACATCTTAAGTAAAACGGGGCAACATATTTATATCTCAGCGATTGCTTTAGCATTGGGAATCATCGTGGCGGTACCGCTTGGAATGCTCCTCGTGCGCGCACCAAAAATTTCTGGATTTGTAATCGGATTAGCTAGTGTAATGCAGACGATTCCAGCGTTAGCTCTACTTGCAATCATGATCCCAATTTTCGGAATTGGATCAACTCCAGCTATCGTGGCACTGTTTATTTACTCATTACTTCCTATTTTAAGGAACACTTATTTAGGACTAGATAGCGTGGATCCTTCCTTGGTCGATGCTGCTAAAGGAATGGGGATGAATAGTTTCCAACGGATGTGGAAAGTAGAACTACAATTGGCGTTACCAGTGATTATGTCAGGAATCCGCTTGTCGGCTACTTACGTAATTGCATGGACAGCCTTGGCATCATACATCGGTGCTGGTGGTTTGGGTGACTTAATTTTTAATGGATTGAATTTATATCGTTCAGATTTGATTTTGGGCGGTTCAATTCCAGTAATTATCTTGGCGCTAATCGCTGATTTACTACTTGGAAAACTTGAAGCAAAACTAACACCTCGAACACGGGAGGTGGGCTAAATGTTAAAGAAATTACTTAAATTAGTTCTACCTTTAGGCGTTTTAGCGGTGGTTCTTTCCGGATGTGGATGGCCTGGATTAGGTGGCTCGACCGGAGACACAGTCAAAATTGCTGCTCAAAATACGACCGAACAACAAGTAATGTCTTCAGTAATTCAACAATTGATTGAACATGATACAAAGTTGAATGCCGAAATTATCAATAACTTGGGTTCTGGTACAGTTAGTTTCCAAGCTCAAAAACGTGGCGAAGCTGATTTAACAGCTATTCGTTTTAGTGGAACAGATTATCAAACGATTTTGAATGGACCTCAGGGTCGCACACCTGAACAGGTTAATGCGTACGTTAAGAAGGAATTTAGCAAACGTTATGATATGACGTATTTCCCAACTTACGGATTTGCGGATACTTTCCAATTTATGGTGACGCAAGATTATGCTAAAAAGCATCATTTAGAAACCGTGAGTGATCTTAAAAAGATTTCACCTGAGATGAAAGTCGGAATCGATCAAACTTGGTTAAGTCGTAAGGGTGATGGATACGCGGACTTCAAGAAACGTTACGGCTATAGCTTTGGTAACATCTATCCAATGCAAATTGGATTAGTGTACAACGCGCTAGCAAGTAACAAGATGGATGCCGTTTTAGGTTATTCAACTGACGGACGAATCCGTAGTTATAACTTAAAACTTCTAAAAGATGATAAGAATTATTTCCCACCATACAACGCTAGTGTGGTTGCTAATAATAAATCATTGAAGAAATATCCTGAATTGAAGAAAGTCTTGCATAAATTAGATGGAAAAATTTCATTGAAGATGATGCAAGAACTAAACTATCAAGTTGATAACAACTTGAAGGAACCATCTGTGGTTGCTAAAGAATTTTTAGAAAAGAACAACTATTTCGAAGGAGGGAATAACTAATGCAAAGTATGAATATTTGGCAACAGTTAGCGTATTACTTCTCTCATAACGGTATGTACGTTCTTTCTGAATTTAGTCGCCATTTCCTAATCTCAATTTATGGTGTTATTTTAGCTGCGATTGTGGGAATTCCAATCGGGATCTTCATTTCTAAACACCGTAAAATGAGTGGTTGGGTCGTTGGATTAGCAAATGTAATTCAAACAGTACCATCATTGGCGATGCTCTCGATCTTGATGCTGGGTCTAGGTTTGGGTGTTACAACCGTAATCGTAACTGTGTTCTTGTATGCTTTACTACCAATCATCAAAAACACTTATACAGGAATGTTAAATGTTAACGATGCCTATCTAGATGCTGGTAAAGGGATGGGGATGACGAAAGTCCAAGTACTTTGGATGATCGAACTTCCTTTATCATTGTCAGTGATTTTAGCCGGAATTAGAAACGCGCTAGTGCTTGCCATCGGAATTACAGCGATTGGAACATTCGTTGGAGCTGGTGGATTAGGTGATATCATCATCCGTGGTACAAACGCTACTAATGGTGGAGCAATTATCTTAGCAGGAGCACTACCAACAGCGTTAATGGCGATTATCTCAGATTTAGTGCTAGGAGCACTGGAAAATAAGATGAGAAAACAAACTATCTAGAGTGTGGAAGAAACCGAGTTGATCTCGAGGATTAACATAGTCTGGATATAAATCCGGGTTTGGGATTTGTGTCCAGACTGGGTTAACCGGAAAGGTCAGGTTTCTAGAACAGGTTTCAAATTAGAGTGTGGAAGAAACCGATTTTAAACTAACTAAGCACTCTCCAAAATGAATAACACGGGGAAGCCATGACGAAAACGTCATGGCTTTTTTGCATAAGTAAGACAAAAATCGTTATACTACTTCAAAAAGTTTTTTAATGGAATCCTTAACCTGAATTCTTATGAAAAAGATAAGTTAGTTGACGTGTATTAAG
>JALAGR010000067.1 GCA_022712335.1 Pediococcus sp.
GTAGATGAGGAGCTGCGATAATTAATTTTATCGCAACTCCTTTTTATGTATGAAAACGTATTTTTACACGTGTCTAAATTTAAACTGTTGAAAAAATAAAAATGTGGCGTTAGAATAGTTTATCAAGAAAACTATTTTTGGAGGAAAACATATGAAATATGATTTGACGAAAAAAGCCACGCGGGGAGCGCAGCGAACTTTGATGGCATTCTCCGATGCGATGTACAAGTTGTTAGAAGAAAAGTCTTACGACGATATTAGTATCAATGAGATTTGTCAGATAAGTAATTTTCCACGAGCGACTTTTTACAATTACTTTGAAGATAAAAAAGATTTGTTGAATTATTGCTGGTTGCTGTTTAAAAAAGAAAGCAAAATCGAACAGTACCAGAATGTTGCTAGTGATGATCTCCAAGAATATTTATTAAGTCAGATTTTTGAAGCGATGGATCGTCATCGAGAGCTATTAACTAAATTGGCAAAGAATAATGCTGAAAATAGTTCGATTGTCAGTAGTATTTACGAATACTTCAAAAATGAAGCGATTATTATTTTGAAGGAACATCTAAAAAATCAACCATCGAAGGTGCCACTTGAATTGATTGCTGAACATTACAGTAATACGATTCTACTGGTGCTAAGATGGATTTTCATTGAAGGCCATCCATTGACCAAGAGAGAGGCCATGGAGTACGTGGATGAGTTATTAAAAAATTAAGCATAAAGAGAATTGAAAATTAAGGATAGGAGAGAAGAACAATGAGCAAATACATTAAGCAAAATATCGCTAAATTTGTAGCATGGATCATCGTTTTAATTTTAGGAATTGTAATGCTACCAAACATTTCTGGTTTAGTAGCAGACAAGGGACAGACCAAGATTCCCGATTCAGCTAAAAGTCAGGTTGCTAAGACGATTCAAAAAGATTGGGGCCATAAAATCAGTAATACACGCCAGGTAGTGGTGGTGTTTAATAACGGTGACCAAGCTTTGACGACTAAACAAAAAGAGCGCATCAATCAAACGATCGATCAACTCAAAGACGACAAAACAAAATACGATATTAAAGGTGTTACAGCACCTAACGATAGCGATGCTACTAAAAAACAATTGATTTCAAAAGATAAATCAACTCAATTGGTTCAACTTGATGTCGGAAAACGAGATACCGTTCGTAAAATGAATCAAAAGTTGATTAAAGAAGTTAAAACTAGTGGCGTGAAAACTTATATAACAGGTAGTGATATTTTAAATGATGACTTCTCCGTTGCGATTCAAGAAGGACTCAAGAAAACCGAAGTCATCGCGATTATCTTTATTTTAATCGTCTTGATTCTAGTATTCCGTTCGCCAATCGTGCCACTAATTTCACTAGGTACAGTGGGACTATCATTTATTGTCGCTCTATCAGCAGTAATGAATTTAGCTAAATATACTGGATTTACAATTTCCAACTTCACCCAAGTTTTCATGGTGGTCGTAATGTTTGGGATTGGAACTGATTACAATATTCTGCTTTACAATCAATTTAAGAATGATTTGATTGAGGGGATGGATAAAGAAGAGGCCACGAAGCATTCCATCAAAGTGGCCGGAAAAACGATTCTCTATTCTGGAAGTACGGTCCTATTAGGATTCTTAACGCTCGCGTTGGCTAAGTTTTCAATTTACCGTTCTGCCACAGGTGTAGGAATCGGAGTAGCAATCTTGCTCTTAGCATTGTTGACGGTTAATCCATTCTTTATGTCATTACTTGGAAACAAGGTCTTTTGGCCAAGTCATAACTCTAAAGAATCAAATCACAGTAAATTATGGAGCTGGCTATCAGGTCATTCAGCTAAAAATCCATTGATTGCCTTAGGAATTATTGTTATTCTAGCAATTCCAATGCTACTAACTTACAATAACAAACTTAATTATGATACTGTCGTTGAATTGCCATCAGACTATTCTGCTAAGCAAGGATTTAAGACGGTTCAAAAACACTTTAGTAAAGGTACCGCAGAACCAACCACGATCTATATCAAGAGTGATCAGAAACTGGATAACGAAAGTGATTTACGAGTAATTGACAATCTAACTAACCAAATTAAGGGTATCGATGGAATCAAAACGGTGGTATCTGTTACCCAACCAGGTGGAGATAAGATTGATCAACTCTATGTTAATGACCAACTAAAGACATTAACCTCGCAAACTAGCAAAGCTCAAGCTGGATTGAAAGAACTTCAAAAAGGCTTAACGGGTGGTGATTTTGATGCTAGTCAATTGGAAGATATCGGTGCTAAAGCAACGTTGATTGGTAAAGAATTGAAGAGTATCCAAGCAACTAGTGGTGAACAATTGATGACAGCTCTTCAACAAAAAATGACTGCTGCAGGACAACCATTGTCACAACAACAAATGGCCATTCTAACTGGAGCAGCTAGCCAAGAAATGGCTTCAGTAAGCTCAATGCAAACGCGTCTACAAGCCATTGCAACATACACCCAAGCAATTGGAAACGACGCGCAATCGCTAGGCAATGAACTTAAAGGGCAACAACAAAAGATGGCATCTGCTGGGAGCAGTGTCGGAAAATTAAACGATGGATTGTCTGAATCAAATGATTATTTGAAGGAACTTCAAGATTCATCAGCTTCAAATACATTATTTGTACCTAAGTCGGTTCTTGAAAGTGATACATTCAAAGATTCCGAAAATGTTTATCTATCTTCAGATAAAAAAGCTGCTAAGATTACCGTTGTATTAGATTCAGACCCACTGACATCTAAATCAATTAAGAAGGTCGAAAGTCTTGAAACAATGGTCAATAATAGTGTTAAGGGAACTTCATTGAAGAATGCATCTGTTTCAATCGGAGGTCAAACATCAGAAACTTCTGATACTTCAAGTATTGCAAAACAAGATTTCCTACGTAGTGCAGTAATCATGTTGATTGGAATTACGGTTGCATTAATGTTTGTCACACGTTCGATTTTGCAACCATTCTACATTATTGCTTCACTATTACTTGCATACGTTGGTGGACTAGGAATAACGCGCTTTATTAGTAGTACATTCCTTGGTGAAAACCTACTAGGATGGAATGTTCCATTCTTCACCTTTGTCATGTTAGTTGCACTTGGCGTGGATTACAGCATCTTCTTGATGATGAAGTACCGCGAGTTTGGCAATGAAGCTCCTGGTGATCGAATTGTTAAATCAGCAGGAATTATCGGAACTGTTGTTATCTCAGCTGCAATAATTTTAGGTGGTACTTTCGCAGCCTTGATGCCTGCTGGCGTACTCACGTTGACGCAAGTTGCCATTGGTGTAATTAGTGGATTAGTAATTTTAGTCTTCTTAATTCCAGCAATGAACAGTAGCTTGATTCGTTTGACATATCCAAGAAAAGATTAGTTTATAAGAGGTCACAGTATGCGAATGCATATTGTGGCTTTTTTGTTGAATCTTGAAGGAAACCCATTTATCCTTGGGGTAACAAATAACTATGTGAGGTGAAGTATATGAAAATTGGAATTATCGCAGCTAGCGGAAAAGCCGGTTCTATTATTACAAAAGAAGCACTTCGTCGGGGGCATGATGTCACGGCTATTGTGCGACATCCAGCTAAAGTAGATGAAGATGTCGCAATTTTACAAAAAGATTTATTTGATTTAACTACTGCGGACCTGGAAAAATTTGACGTTGTGGTGGATGCATTTAAAGCGGCTAATGGAAAAGAAGAACAGTTTTTAACTTCAACCGAGCATTTAGTTGAAATTCTGTCTGGAACGAACGTTAAATTATTTGTCGTTGGAGGGGCCGGAAGCTTATATGTAGATGATCACATCACGCATCTTTATGAAACACCAACATTCCCCGATGCCTTCAAACCAACTTCGACCATGATGGGACGTGGACTTGAAGTGCTAGAAAATCAAGATAATTTAAATTGGACGTACATTAGTCCAGCAGCCGATTTTCAAGCAGATGGTCCGAAAAAAGGGTATTATGTACTAGGAAATGAAATGTTGATGAGCGATGCTAATGGGAAAAGTGAAATTAGCTATGCTGATTATGCAGTAGCCATGTTGGACGAAATTGAAACTGGTGAACATAATTGCGAGCATTTGAGTGTAGTTTGGTAGTGAAAATAAAAAAGAATCCAGCGAGATGCTGGGTTCTTTTTTTGAAATGTGCTCCAAAAGTCCTCAAAGACACCCCGACTTTTTCCACACTATAGATTTGAAACGTGTTCCAGAAACCTGATTTTTCCGGTTAGCCCAAGATAGATTCAAATCCCAAGCCCGGATTTATATCTATCTTATGTTAATCCTCGAAATCAACTCGGTTTCTTCCACATTCTAGATTTTTTTATTCACATCATATTCCACGCTAGATTCCGTTTTTTCAGGATGGTGATCCTTAACGTAGAAAATTGCGTACTCCTCGTTTTTACTAGGATTATTTACAATCACAAGATCGTCATTCAAACGCTGTTTTTGTTTATACAAATGGCCCTTTTTGACAGCCTCATTGTAATCGTGGAAGTTACCAATCGAATCTCCTGGGTTAAATAAAATAGTTTCACTCATTAAGCCCACCTCCTTGTTGTTCTAACCTAACTATAATCGATGTTAACGCTATCAACAACTAAAATGGGCTTAAATTTAAAGATTTAATATATCGAGAATTTCTTTTTTATAGTGAATGAAATCAGCTGTTAACTCAAAATCGGGTTGATTCCGTTCTTCAGAAGTTATCTTAATTTCATGACTAATCGTAGCAGGTTTACCACTCAAGATATAAATACGATCAGAGAGTGTGATAGCTTCGTCTACGCTATGCGTGATAAGTAAGGTAGAGTTTTGCATTTGTTGACTAATATTTGTGTACCACTGATAGATTCCGCGCTTAGTTAACTCATCGAGTGCGCTAAATGGTTCATCCAAAAGGGTTAAATTTTTAGTCGAAAGAAAAGTCCTTAGCAATGCCGCACGTTGTTTCATCCCACCCGAAAGTTCGGTAGGATATTTATTTTCATAACCCGTCAAACCGAAAAACTCGAAAAGAGGTTCGGCACGAGCAATAGCGTCACGCTTCTTAACTCCTTTGATGAGGTCAGGTAAAATCACGTTATTCATAATTGTTCGAAATGGTAGAAGAAGGTCTTTTTGCAGCATGTAACCTAGATGGCCAGCTTTACCAGTGATATCTTCGTCGTTAAAAATGATGTTGCCAGATTTTGGTTGATTGATTCCAGCAATAATATTAAAGAGGGTAGTTTTACCAATCCCACTGACTCCCAGAATCGATACGATTTCGTTAGGATTTACAGACAAAGAAACATCATGCAAAATTTCTTTGTCGCCAAAGCTTTGATTAATATGTTGTACAAGCAATTCCGTCATTATGATAAGTCCTTTTTAAACCACTATTTTGGTAGGTATTGGTTAGTGAATCCTTGGGTTTTAGTAAGTTTTTGGTCAACCAACTTATGATCGCTAAGCCACTTGAAGAAGTTGTTCCAGCGTGTAGCATCGATTTTTCCAAACTTACCATCATCAGTTAGATAGTATTTAGACAGGTAGTTTTGACTCTTGTAAATCATCTTCTCGTTACTCTTGAGTTCAGGTACAGCCTTCATCAACAAGTCAGCAGAGGCTTTAGGATTCTTGGCAGCGTATTTGTAACCTTCAGTAGCAGCAGCCATGAACTCTTTAGCAACTTTAGGGTTCTTCTTCAGGAAGTTATCATTCCCGATAATAAGTGGTGTGTAGTAGTCAAACACGGGATTGATTGATTTGAAACTAAAGTAGTTAACCGGATAGTTTTTTACTTCAGCGTTGATTCCAGCCCAACCGTAGAAAATCCAGATGGAATCGGCTGCTTTAGATTTGAGTCCAGCTACTTCGTCCGTGATGTTATTAGGAACAGTTTTTACTTTCTTAAAATCACCACCGTCATCTTTAACAACTTGTTTAATGGTTGCTAGTTCAGTGGGAGTGTTCCAAGTAGCATAACGGTGACCTTGCATTTTCTTAGGACTAGTAATGCCATCAGCTTTTCGAGACATGATGCCAGAAGTATTGTGTTGAAGAATGGTACCCATGGTCGTAAGTGGGAGGGGATTCTTTTTGCCGATGGCACTAGCTAAAGTATCCTGACCAGAGATTCCGACTTGAGCTTTACCACTGGCAACAATTTGTTCAGCACTATCTTTAGAAGGTTGGACAAATTTTACTTTAAGATGATGCTTTTTGAAGTACCCTTTTTTCTGAGCAACGTAAAGACCAGTATGATTGGTATTAGGTGTCCAATCCAAAACAACGGTAATCGTTTGAGTTTTAGAAGCTGTGTTTGACTTTCCACAAGCAGCGAGTAGAAATGCAAAAATGGGTAAAAGTGCAATTAAACTAAGAATTTTTTTATGCTTGAGCATGATCAGTTCTCCTCCAAGGTGTAATAAGATATTGAATCCAGTTAACGATTAAAATTAATGCCAAACTTAAAATTGAAATTAGTAGAATTACAGCAAACATTTTGTCGTAAGCGTAAGCCTTCATTACCCGTGTCATATAGACTCCTAATCCGTCGAAACCGCCGACCCATTCTGAAACTACGGCACCAACAAGAGAATATGAAACGGAAATTTTTAAGCTAGCAAAAAATGAATCAATTGCGTCAGGGAACTTGATGTAAAAATAAATTTTAGGTGTATTAGCACCTAGAGTTCGCATTAGGGTAATGAGATCTTTGTCGGTCGAACGGAAAGCATCAAGCATTCCGACAGCAATTGGGAAGAAAGTAGTAGCAACGACTAAAACTACTTTCGGTAATATTCCATAGCCAAACCAAAGGATTAACAAAGGGGCAATCGCAACGGTTGGAATGGTTTGGGTAATTACAAGCAACGGATAAAGCGCTTTATAAATTGGATGAAATAAATCCATGATTAAAGCTAATCCGATGCCTAAAACTACACCAAAGAATAATCCCCAGAAAGCTTCGATTAGAGTGACTACTGAATTTGAAAGTAAAGCTTGATAGTCATCTTTAAAAGCATCTAAAACTGAAAGTGGGGAAGGTAACAGGAATTCAGGGATAATCTGGAAGAAACTAATCGATTGCCAAACGATTAAGACGAGTAGTACAGCGACTAAAGGTAAAAAATTAATGCTGGTATTTGTCAGTTTTTTCATGAATCCCAAGAACCTGTCCTTCTGGTTTGTAGTTGATCTTAACGTAAGACATTACTTGAGGAGCACCAGCGTCAGCAGTTATTTTAGTAATATTCTTAACGATTTCCATTAATTGATCATAGTCACCTTCGAGTGTTGTTTCGAAAGCACCAACTTGGTAGTCGACACCGGTCGATTGAATGTATTCAATGGCCTTATCAACCGCGGCGACGAGTTTTTGTTCGTCTTCCATCATAGGAAGAACTTGAATCGCTACACTTGTGTTCATTATGATTCCTCCGTTTTTTAATCTAAAATACAAAAAGAAGCTGGCTTAAAAAAGCCAGCTTCTCCGCATCTTGATGTTAGAAATTAACAATTCTATATTACAAATTGAGTCTTCCTGCGCTGGCATTATCCATATCAGGTTCGAGGGTCAAAAACCATATAGTTTTAATCTCAGCCAGGTAAAGCCCAGCACCCCTGTTACA
>JALAGR010000068.1 GCA_022712335.1 Pediococcus sp.
CCCTTAAATCCAGCCCAAGTTCCAATGGACCATTTTAACCATGAATGTTTCTTCGTTTTTTTAGCCATAATTAATCACCTAGATGATCGATGATTTGATTCTGAATTTTTTGAAGTTCATCAGAACTATATTTATTAGTATTGTCAGTAAACTTCATGCTAAACCCATCATCTTTAGTATAGCGAGGAAGCAAGTGGAAATGGGAATGGAAAACACTTTGATATGCTAATTCACCATTATTGTTCACCACGTTCATTGCTTTGATTTCAGGATTGCTTGCTTTAACTGCTGCAGCAATTTTAGGAATTCTTGAAAAAACATCTGAAGCAAGTTGAGCATCATAAGCAAAAAGATCAGGTACGTGTTTCTTAGGAATTACTAAAGTATGCCCAGGTGTAACCTGAGAAATGTCAAGGAATGCTTTAACGACATCATCTTCATATACAGTATAGCTTGGAATGTCACCAGCTATTATCTTACAAAATACGCAATTTTCGTCCATTATTTCTACCTCCGATTTAAGCTTAATTATACATGAAATTTCTGTGATTGTATCGTCATAACGGTAAGGATAAAGTGCGATATGGTATAATTTATGAAGATTTTTAAAATGTTTTTTAGACGATTGGGGATTTAAAATTGACACTATCAATTGAACATTTGACGGGTGGTTACACACAAACGCCTGTAATAAAAGATATTAATTTTGAGGTTAAAAATGGTGAATTGCTGGGGCTGATCGGGTTAAATGGTGCTGGTAAGTCGACCACGATCAATCACGTGATTGGATTAATGCGTCCAATGAAAGGCAAAATCAGTCTGGATGAAATTGATTTAGAACAAGATCCTACGCAATATAAAACCAAAATTGCTTACATCCCTGAATTACCGATTTTATATGATGAATTAACTCTAAGAGAACATATTGAATTAACGATTAAAGCTTATGGGATAGATTCTGATGAAGCTTGGAGACGGGCACATGAGCTTTTAAAAACTTTCCGGTTGGAGAATAAATTAGATTGGTTTCCGGCTAATTTTTCTAAAGGGATGCGTCAAAAAGTAATGATTGTCTGTGCTTTCATTACTGATGCAGAATTATTTGTTGTGGACGAACCTTTTTTGGGGTTAGATCCGTTGGCAATCGATGACCTTTTAAGTGTAATCAATGAAAAGAAGCAGCAGGGTGCTTCAATTTTAATGTCGACCCATGTGTTGGATACAGCAGAAAAGTATTGCGACCGATTTGCATTGTTAAATGAAGGTGAATTAAAAGCCGTGGGGACGTTAGAAGATTTCCAAAAACAATTTAAACTTCCTGAATCAAGTTTGAATGATATTTATTTAACGATTGCTAAGGGTGAACGCAATGAATGAGATTTGGAATGACCGAACAAAACAATATCAAAAGATGATCATGAAGTATTTAAGATATGTTTTGAATGACCATTTGATTTTAGCCTTGTTATTTTTTATTGGTGGAATCGGGCTAGCTTATTCAAATTGGCTAAAGGAAATTCAACCAAACATTTGGTACGTTAAACCACTGATTTTAGTTGGGGGAATTTTGCTAACATTAGTTGGAAAACCAATTTTATTGCTAAAATCACCAGATAAAGTTTTCTTGATGCCAAAAGAAAAAGATATGCAGCAGTATCTAAGAAAATCAGTGCGAAGATCATTAATATCAACGATACTACCTGTATTAATTGGCGATATTGTACTATTTCCACTATTAGCATTAGAATTCCATAACTTGCCATTGACGATAGCGATGGCACTCATGATTATTTTAGGTAGTCTAGCAAACGTTTTACGAAAGTCTAAAAAACTATATTTTGATGTAGCTGCTTCAGAGATGTGGATACATGGTTTGACGATGCTAGTTTTATTAATGATTGGAATTTGGTTTAATCCGTTGATTGGTCTATTTTTAATGCTAGTTAACTTACTATTAAGAGTTTTTCAGCTAAATCAAACTTTCAAAACTAAGAGATTTAATTGGAATTTAGCCATTGATGTAGAAGCTGACCGTATGAACCAGCTGTATCATTTTTTCAGTTTATTCACGAACGTGAAAAATGTTAAGGCAGATGTTAAACGACGAAAATATGCAGATGGATTGGTTCGCTTTTTATCAGGAAAACAAACTTTGTTCACTTTTCTGTATCCGAGAATCATGGTTCGTAGTGGAAATAAAGGAAGCTTGATGTTGCGATTACTGGTACTAGGGATGATTATTGAAGGGTATAGTCAACAAATTCCACTAAAAGTAATTGTGGGTGCACTAACGACTTATTTAATCGTAATTCAGATGGTCGACATTTATCGACCCGTTCACGAAAATACGTTCATAAAAATTTATCCTGTAAGTCCAGGTGAAGCAGAAAAAGACTTGTTATCTGTTATGAAAAGAATCATACTTATAAGCGCAATATTTTTAACATTTACAGGATTAATAACCAATTTAACATTCAACTACTTGCTTGCGTCAGTAATTACA
>JALAGR010000069.1 GCA_022712335.1 Pediococcus sp.
GAATTATGATGAGTAGAGGATTTGAAATTATTAGTAAGTATCAAGATCAAGGATTACATTTACCACAGCGCCAAACCAAGGCCGCAGCTGGCTATGATTTTGAAGCAGCAGAAGATTTTGTACTACCAAGCATTTGGAAACTAAACTTCGTGAAAGTTTTATGGGCTTTGCGTCACCAAGAAAATGTGACAGAAGAAGTATTGGACGCTGCACGAAAAGAATTGAAGCCATATCTTGTACCAACAGGAATTAAAGCGTATATGGAAAATGATGAATATTTGATGCTCGCTAATCGTTCAAGTAATCCGCTCAAACGTAATTTGATTTTACCTAACGGGGTGGGAATTGTTGATGCAGACTATTACAATAATGAAAGTAATGAAGGCGCAATTTTCCTCCAATTGGTAAATTATGGAATTACCGACGTTAAAATCAAGAAGGGTGAAAGAATTGGTCAAGGAATCTTTATGAAGTATCTTGTGGCTGACAATGAAATGGCATCCGATCAAAAACGTACTGGTGGATTTGGATCAACCAAATAGTCATTAAAAATCAATAAAGGTCAAACATTTTTCAATTAAACTTAAAAGATCCATGCTATTCTATTTGTACAAAACCAAAGCTGAGGGGGGATTTAGAGAGTGGCTAAAGTAAAAACACAGTTTTTATGTTCAGATTGTGGATATGTTTCTCCTAAATTTTTAGGGCGCTGTCCTAATTGTGGAAAATGGAACACACTGGTCGAAGAACGAATTAGCGAACCAAAAAATGAACGTAAAAGTCGCGTTAGTTTCGAGGGCAAAAGTAGTAAACCGCAACTAATTTCAGATGTTAAAATGCATGAGGAACCACGAGTTAAGACTGGTATGGAAGAGCTTAACCGTGTTCTTGGTGGAGGGGTCGTTGACGGCTCACTGGTTTTAATTGGTGGAGACCCAGGTATTGGAAAGTCGACGCTGTTATTACAATTGTCTGGACAGTTGGCGGCTACTGATCGAGACGTTTTATACGTATCTGGTGAAGAAAGTGCTTCACAGATCAAGATGCGAGCAGAACGTCTACAGGTTAATAGTGAGCGCTTCTATCTTTATCCCGAAACGGATATGTCCAACATTCGCTCGGTGATTGAAGAACTCCATCCCCAATATGTAATCATTGATTCCGTACAAACTATGCAGGAACCAGATATTGATTCGGCAGTTGGAAGTGTATCGCAAATTCGAGAAATTACGGCTGAGTTGATGCAAATTGCGAAGACGAATAATATTACGATCTTTATTGTCGGACACGTTACCAAGGGCGGTGCGATTGCTGGTCCTAAAATTTTGGAACACATGGTGGATACGGTGCTCTATTTTGAGGGAGATTTACACCATACTTACCGGATTTTACGAGCAGTTAAAAACCGTTTTGGTTCAACCAACGAGCTAGGAATTTTTGAGATGCGCGAAGAAGGACTGCGTGAAGTAGCTAATCCTTCCGAAATCTTCTTAGAAGAGCGGCTTCAAGATGCCAACGGATCAGCTATCGTGGTTTCAATGGAAGGGACGCGTCCGATTTTAGTTGAAATTCAAGCTTTAATCACACCGACGATTTTTGGGAATGCTCAGCGAACAGCTAGTGGGCTAGATCGTAATCGAGTCTCATTGATTATGGCGGTACTTGAAAAACGGGCTAACTTAACACTCCAAAACCAAGATGCTTATCTCAAGGCAGCTGGTGGCGTGAAATTAGATGAACCTTCGATTGATTTAGCGATTGCGATGAGTATTGTATCAAGCTTTAAAAACCAAGGAACGCGCCCAACAGATAGTTTTGTGGGCGAAATTGGATTGACGGGCGAAATTCGTCGAGTGAACCGCATTGAGCAACGGGTTGCTGAAGCGCAAAAACTTGGTTTCCAACGGATTTTAATTCCCAAAAATAACTTAAAGGGCTGGAATCCACCTAAGGGAATCGAAGTTGTGGGCGTTTCGACAATTACAGACGCGATTCGTAAGGCGTTTAACTAGAAGGGAGGTGAATTGAAATGAAAAATATTAAAAAACGGATTGTCCAAGCGGTATTTGCTTTGGCTGGTGGTGCTTTAGGAATGTCATACTTACCAGTGGTTTGGTCTTTATCAAAATTGGACAAGCTTATTTTATTAAACAATCGAGTAACTAGCTTTGTTATTGGTGCAATTATTTTCTGGATTTTATCTATTTTTCTAGCTGGCTACGTATTGAGTTTAATGAGACGCGCAGAAAAAATGTTAACTAAATCTTCTCCACTATATTTGATTACCAGTGGGGTAGGAACTGTAATTGGATTAGTAATTGCAATCTTAATTTCGACTTTGTTTTACCGTTCGAACATCTTTTTTGTTAACACGGTAATTCCATTGATTTTAATGTTGATTTTGGGATACCTTGGTTTTCGGATTGGAACGACACGTTTGAATGAATGGAAAAAATTATTCCAAGTTCGTAAACGCGATTTGAATAATCAAGTTTTAGACCGTCGTGCTGGTGAAAACTACCATCATTATAAAATTTTAGATACTAACATTTTGATTGATGGACGTGTATACGACTTAGTAAAAACTGGTTTGTTAGAAGGAACACTTTTAGTGCCCAACTTTGTTTTGTATGAATTACAGTACATTGCAGATTCTGCTGACAGCATCAAGCGGGTACGTGGACGTCGAGGATTGGACTTTTTGAATAAACTTCAAAATGAAAAAATTATGCCGATTGAAATGTATGCCGGTGATTACGATGAAATCGAAGAAGTTGATAGTAAATTAATTCAACTTGCTAAAGATAAAGATGCGGTAATCATTAC
>JALAGR010000070.1 GCA_022712335.1 Pediococcus sp.
AAGAAAATGAAAAAAATCCTTGAGAAGAAAGTTGATCTATCTCAGAAATAATTCTTAACAGAGAAAGAGTGAAGTAGAACATGGCCTTAACAGCCGGAATTGTGGGATTGCCAAATGTTGGTAAATCTACCTTATTTAATGCAATTACGAAAGCAGGAGCGGAAGCTGCTAACTATCCTTTCGCGACGATTGATCCAAACGTTGGGATGGTAGAAGTTCCTGATTGGCGTCTAGAGCGTTTAACTGAATTAGTCCATCCGAAAAAAACTGTTCCAACAACATTTGAATTTACGGACATTGCTGGAATTGTGAAAGGAGCTAGTAAAGGTGAAGGGTTGGGAAACCAATTTCTAAGCCACATTCGTCAGGTAGACGCCATTTGTCATGTGGTGCGTTGTTTTGACAATGAAAATATCACGCACGTTGAAGGACGAGTAGATCCATTAGAAGATATTGAGACAATCAATTTAGAATTAGTTCTAGCCGACTTAGATTCTGTAAATAAACGCTATACTCGTGTAGCGAAAGTAGCTAAAACTAAAGAAAAAAATGCGGTGGCGGAACTAGCAGTTCTGGATAAATTAAAGCCTGTTTTAGAAGAAGGACAATCTGCTCGTACGATTGAATTTACTGAAGAAGAGCAAAAAATTGTTAAGGGCCTATTTTTACTAACAAGTAAACCAGTACTTTATGTAGCAAATGTTGATGAAGATACTGTTGCTGATCCTGACAGCAATGAATATGTGCAAACCGTGCGAAATTTCGCTGCTAGTGAACATTCAGAGGTGATCGTTGTTTGTGCCGAAGCGGAGGAAGAAATCGCTGAGTTGGACGATGAAGACAAAGCAGAATTCTTAGAAGCAATGGGAATTGAAGAGTCTGGATTAGATCAATTGATTCGAACAGCTTATGACCTATTAGGGTTAGCAACATATTTCACTGCAGGTGAGCAAGAAGTTCGAGCATGGACGTTCCGAAAAGGTACTAAAGCTCCTCAAGCAGCAGGTATCATCCATACTGACTTCGAACGTGGCTTTATTCGAGCTGAAACAGTATCATTTGATGATTTAGATAAATATGGCAGTATGCATGCGGCGAAGGAAGCTGGACGTGTGAGATTAGAAGGAAAAGATTATGTTGTGCAAGACGGCGATGTCATGTTGTTCCGTTTCAACGTTTAGGGAGGAAAGAAACAATGGAACCAGAAAAGTTACAAACGTTGCAAGCAGAAAACAATCAACTTGAAGCGAAGTTGACTAAACGTAACGAACAGTATATTTTTGACTTGAAAAAGGCTTTAAAAGCAGCGAATTTAACAGATGAACAAACTATCGTAGCCTTAAATGAGATGCTGCCAATTTTAGTCGAGGAACAAAAAACTGGGAAAACCGCGCGTCAATTATTTGGAACAGTTTCAGAGCGACTGGATGCAATTGTTAACAAACCAGCTGAACAGAAAAAATCGACTACCGCATCACTGATGTGGCTTGACAATTTCCTACTGTTATTTGGTCTATTAGGAGTTGTTGCAGGGATCATGGGATTGTTTGTTTCACGTGGAACACAAACTGTGACCTATGGTTTAACAACATTGATCGTAGCTTCTGCCGTCGGCGGTTTAGTGTTCTATATGATGTATTTATTTGTTTACCAATTCGAGCAGCCTGGAGCGGATAAATCGAAAAAACCAAAGACTTGGAAAACGATTCTTATGTTGGCCTCAGTTACAATCGTCTGGTTCCTAGTCTTTAACGGGGCAGCATTGTTGCCTCCAACGTTAAATCCAATCCTTGATCCAATGGTTATGATTGTACTATCGGGGTTAGCGTTAGTATTACGCTATTACTTGAAAAAACGTTTCGGCATTATTAGTAGTCTAGCAACGGCACCAAGAAGATAGCAAAAAAGAAAGTATAAAAAGTTAAGGACTAAAAAGGCTGCACTACCAGTCTTTTTAGCCCTTTTCATTTTGTTTTTGAACAAGTAAAATATTACTATGAAAGCGAATATTCTCGAAGCAATCTTTTTTGACGAACACCATAATTGGGATAACTTTGTTGAGAAATACGGGCGAAAGATTCGGCTAGTCGTCAAACGGGAAGTAAACAAGTTTAGATATTGTGGAGATATTCAAAAAGGATACCGACTGTTTGTCTGCGAAGGATGTCATCAAACAAAGTTTGTTCCCTTGAAATGTCGTGGAAAGTTCTGTCCAACGTGTGCAACAGGTGAAAGCCAAAGGTGGTCAGCGGTTGTGGCGAATGATATGTTTAAAGTGACACATCGGCACGTAATCTTTACGATCGATGAGGGGTTACGGGAAATCTTTATGATGGAAAACTATCGAGATTCCTTACTGAAAGGACTAATGGATGAAGCCGCAAAAATTATTCTTGCCTATTTTGAGAAAAGAAAGGTGAAGGCAGGTGTAGTAGCTACAATCCACACCTTTGGATCAAAACTAGAATTTAATCCGCATGTTCATATGGTTGTCACTATGGGTGGCTTAACAAGAGATGGAAGTTGGGAAGACTACGATTATTTACCTTTTTCTATGTTAAGAAAATACTGGAAAAATGCTGTATTGAAACTAATTAGACGAACGTTAGGTGAGTGGGACAAGCAAAGAGTTCAATCAAGATTACAAGCTGCGTACAAGAACAATGGAGAAGGGTTTTACGTAAATGCTCCTAAAAGGAGCAGGACAAATCTAAAGTCACTACTCCAATACATCAGTCGTTATATGAAGCGTGGCCCGATCGCATTAAGCCGAATCTTAATGTATGATGGCGACACTGTCATGTTCAACTATATGGACAAACGAACGAATACTAAAGAGACGATGACCATGAGTATAGACGAATTCATAGCTGCACTGATTCGCCATATTCAAAATAAGAATTTCAAAACGATTCGTCGCTATGGAATCTATAGTCGTAGAATCAAAACATTAATGAAAAAGGTCATGAAGGAGTATCAGAAACGAGTAAAAAAGCTGTTTATCAATCTGAATGAGGCCTTAAGACCAAAATCCTGGGAAGAAAGAATAACCGAAGAATTTGGTGAAAATCCCTTAGAATGTTCTTGTTGCGGTGAGTACTATGAATTCGTTGGGATGAGTGTGCGCAAAAATGGACGGTTAGTTATTAAATATGCGAAAGATAACCATGCAAAGCGGTTTATGCGAGAGGAGAATCGAAAAATTGACCAAAAAGAATTCAGGCAACAGTATGAAGAAGAAAAAGAAAAAACTTTTAAAGCAATTCGCTGGGATTGGGAACGCCAACGTGAAATTTATATGTCTAAGTTGTGGTGAAAAAGAATCAATCCCAATGGATGTAGTAAAATTTTTAGATGATGCAGATATTGCAAATGATCCGAACAATCCTCCCCAATTTACCTGTGAAAAATGTGGGAAGGAGATGTATCCAGAATATTATAGAAACGCCCTTGGAATAGAGTTTAAGATCAGTGATGTTCAATAAGAAGGTTAATCATACAAAAAGTCCACCGGAGAATTCATTCTCCGGTGGTTTTCTTATTTTGTCACTTCAGCGACTATTTTTGCTATTGCTTGTTGCTGATAATCAGTAGTGGCTTGTTGAATGATTTTTTGTTGTGCTGCTTGATTCAAAGTTGGATTTTTCATCAGAGCTTCTTTCACTTTATCTTGGACAAACGACTTTGCTTCAGTTTGCATAGAAGTTTTATTTTCTTGTACTATTTCTGCTAGCTTTTTAGCTTGTTTAGTACTTAAAACCAGCCAATTTTTTTGTACTTCAAAGATATTTTTTTCTTCGATTAACAGATGATTTTTACTAGTAAATCTAAACCAAAATTTCGCAGTATTATTTTTGTAGACCCAATAGGATTTCTTTATTTTTAATTGAGATTTTGTTTGATCCTTTTTTACGAGATTCGTAACATGATCTGTTCCCGTTGATTTTGGTTTTATCTGTGATTCATTGGTTTTATACAAAAAAACTTTTTCTTCTCCGTTACCAAGTGGTTGATAAAGCAACATCTTCATATCTTTGCTATCAGCAGATGAAGTTAATGATTGAGTAGTCGTTTCAGTGACTCTCTTCATACCATAGTGATAGTGATCGTTTGCAATAATAAAACCTAGGCTAACTAAGAATATTGCTGCGAATATAATCGAAAGGAATGTTTGCCAAGTTTTTTTAGCAAAGATATTTGTTAAGGAGAATGCTAATATACTAATAATTGTGACAACAAAAATCATTTTGGAATTCCCCCTTCAATCTTTTTATTCTTTTTCAAGAAGAAGGTGATAATAAAGCCTACTAGTCCGAATATTACAGCTACGAAGAAAGCTGCGTGATAACCAGATAAGGTGGCGTTGATTGCTTGGTCTTTATAAAATAGAGGTAAGGATTTTAGCAAACTTGCTTTTGGCAAGTTGTCTTTTGTGACATTAGTTAAAATACTGATTAAAACAGCCGTACCGATTGAACTAGCAACTTGACGGAAAGTGTTGTTTACCGCAGTACCATGACTAATCAAATTCATTGGTAAAGCATTCATACCGGAAGTAGTAACTGGCATCATAACCATTGATATACCAAACATCCGTATTGCATAAAGAATAACAATCATTACAATTGGTGTTTCTTGAGTCAAGAAAGCAAATGGTAACGTAGCTGCGGTTAGGATTAACATCCCGCTGATTGCTAATCGTTTAGCTCCGTGTTTATCAAAGATTGCGCCAGTAATCGGCATCATCAACCCCATAATCAAAGCTCCTGGCAATAGCATCAATCCAGAATGAAAGGCAGATTCACCACGAATATTTTGAATATATAAAGGAAGAACCATTTCAGCACCAACCATTGCCATATTTACGACACCGCTTAAAATAGCAGCAATTGTAAAAGTTGGAGATTTGAAAACACGTAGTTCTAAGAATGGATGTTCTAAATGTAGTTGACGCCATACGAATAAACCGATAACGAATACCCCTATGACTAAGAAACTAATAACTTTTGAGCTGCCCCAACCATCATTACCTACGGAAGAAAAACCATATAATAAGCTACCAAAGCCGACAGTTGATAAAAAGGCCGACAACACATCAATACTTGGATTAGATAATTGAATGACACTTTTCATCAAAAAGAATGCCAGTACTAAAACTAAAATGACAATTGGAATGACCATACCAAAAAGGTCACGCCAAGTATAATGATCTATGATCCAACCAGATAGGGTAGGTCCTAAAGCAGGAGCGAGACCGATGACGATACCAGCCATTCCCATCGCTGAGCCGCGTTTTTCTGGGGGGAAAATTGACAACATGATGTTTTGAAGCAATGGCATGGAAATACCTACTCCAGCAGCTTGGATTAATCGACCAATTAATAAAGTAGAAAAATTTGGGGCAATAAAACAAGTTATTGTTCCAATCAAAAAGATTGTCATCGCTGTTAGATACAATCTCTTTGAACTAAATTTATTGATCAGCCATGCGCTGATTGGGATCATAATCCCATTTACCAGCAAGAAGCCAGTTGTTAGCCATTGAACACTAGA
Source organism: Pediococcus sp. (assembly GCA_022712335.1). GTDB lineage: Bacteria > Bacillota > Bacilli > Lactobacillales > Lactobacillaceae > Pediococcus. The sequence continues at coordinate 5,554 of JALAGR010000070.1, forward strand.
AGCAGATATATTAAAAGCTTTCATTAGTGCTGGAAAGGCTGTTGTTAATAATGTTTGGTTTAACACCGTACAGAAGGTTCCAATTAATAGTACTACAACTAATAAGGAACGATTGTAGGGTTTTCCGTAAATATCGACCGTTTGCGTATTACTCACGATCTAACGCCTTCTCTCTTTTAAGAAATTTTCAGAAACAATAATTGTTCGTCTGTAACTTTACTGCTATTCAATTTCTTTGTCAACTTGCTTGACACCGTTGTTAGCAAAAGTATAATCAGAAATGAAGAGAGGGATGCATTGTGAAAAATAGTACGGTCAAGCAACTTCTAGAAAGTGATGATTTATTAGTCGGCATTAGTGAATTGAGTAAAGTAACGGGTGTTTCACCTCGACAGATTCGCTATTGGGAGCAAAAAGGATATATAGAATCAACAGGTGAAAAGAGCGGAAATCGAAAATTTAAGTTACCAATGGTTGTCAAGGTAGAGATTATTAAGCATTTTTTAGATGAAGGTTACACATTGACCGCATCAGTGGAAAGAGCCCACCAGCGACAAAAGAATATCCATCAAGCAAAATTATTGGTACGTGAGGTATTTAAGGGAATTCAGCAAATAGATGATCGTTATACAGTAATACACTTAGATGATTTTATGAATAAGCAAGGCTTTTATTTAATTCGCGATACTGAAACAAATAAAACGACATATCAAATTATTGAAGAAG
>JALAGR010000071.1 GCA_022712335.1 Pediococcus sp.
ACCTTATATTTTCTGTTTGAGCATTCGTATCCAAAGCGAGAATAAACTTATTGAAAAATATGATACTGTACGCTAAGTTACTAGAAATTAAAGAGGGTCCCAGAAAAAATTTTCTGGGACCCTCTTTTTTAATTTTTCATTTTTAAAATAGCTTCGACTGCCATTCGTTTTGAATTGATTTGATTAATTTTAGCCTGTTCATCTTCAAACCCCAAACCGATTCCAACAATAATTTCTTCATCGTCTGGAATTTGTAATTCATCACGCAAGATTTGAGGAAATTTGACAAAGTTATACGCAACGATTGAATTGATTCCTTGCTCGGTTGCTGATAAAAGGATATTTTGACTAAACGCTCCTAAATCAAAAAGTGACCAAGCTGCATAACCTTTAGGCAACGTTAGGTAAACCACCGCTTGTGCATTATATAGTTGGCTAGATTCTTCACCCATAATTCCTTGCCAATCATCACCTAGAGTTTCGGGAATTTCTCCGCTCCATTCAGCCATGTTCTTTTGTGCCTGTTCTGACCAAAGTTTACGTGACATTGGTGAAACATCTGAAGTCGGCTGCACTCCTGTCAGTGTGAACTTTTGATGTTGTTCCCTGATATTTTTTAACGTATCCCCTTGCGCTACATAAACCTTTTGCGGTTGAGAATTAACCCACGATGGTGCTTTTTGGGAAACTGCGATAATTTCTTTTAATTGGTCTGCATCCACGCCTTGATCGGTAAAGTGGCGTACTGAATGACGTTCTTGAATTGCTTGTTTAACTTCCATTTTTTATCCTCCAATCATTTATCCTAAAATTTAGGATTATGATATGATGTAAGCCTTAGTATACTCCCTAAAGTTCACTTTAGGTCAATAGTCAAAGGAGCTTTTTTATGGATAAAAATCAGAAAACATTTTCAATCGGTGAAGTCGCTAACTTATACAATTTATCTGTCCCAACTTTACGTTACTATGATCAAATTGGTTTAATTCCCAATTTAAAACGTTCTTCAGCGGGGGTCCGAATTTTTACTCAAGTTAATTTAGAAATGATCGAACTTATTATTTGTTTGAAATCTGCCGATATGGCGATTAAAGATATTAAAATCTTTATCGACTTAGGACTTCAAGGTGTTTCCACGACTCCCCAACGCTTAGAAATGCTTGCTCAACTTCGCCAGCAGACAGAAGAACGCCTTAAAAAATTACAATCGACGTATCAATCGCTCGATCAAAAATATCAATATTTACAAGATAATTGCCCATTTGAACTAAATTTAGCTTAATCCATCAAAAAAGAACAATTCGCTGTGGAATTGTTCTTTTTAGTTATCATTATTTTCTGTAGCAATTTTTTGGAACCCTGATACCAAATCAGCATTTTCAGTAACCTTGAAGTTCATGCCATCACTTGCTGCTTGCGATGTCACGAGTACTTCTGGTTGATCATCATGGAACGTAAATAAGTATAGGTACATTGATCCAGCATACGCAGCTACAACTTTATAGTCGCTGTCAGATTTCTTGCTAGTCGTCCATTTCATCGAAACTTCTTGTTGGTCAACATATAGTGGACCTTCCGAAATAAAATCTGGGAATTTAACTCCACCAAAACTAACTGTGGCATCTCCATTAGTTCCTTTATATGTTTGACCCATTGTTTGTTGCCAACTTGAAACAAATGTTGCTAATTCTGAATCTTGTTTATCAGTCCAAATTTTACTTTCAGTCTTTTTAGCCTTCTTGGAGGAAGATTGAGCTTTAGATGAACTTGAATTGCCTTCTTCAACTTCGATAACCTTCGTGCTACTTGATTTATCCGAAGAGGAAGTTGTATTCGTAACGTGATTAGGATAAAAGAATTTGTATCCCGCAATCACAATGATTAGCGCGAGAACAACCCAAACAACCGAATTGATTGAGCCAAGCGAGCGCCTTCCTGGTTTTTTCATGTGTCTCATAATAATCACCTCGTTTAATCCATTATACAGCACTTTACCCATTTAGAGCTTAACTCTGACTACTCTTTTTAAGGGTAATGGTTGCTTTAAACGTTAACGATGCGACTTCCAAATCGAAGCGACCACCTAACATGGTAATTAGTGATTGAACAATGCTTAATCCGATTCCAGAACTTTGATTAGTCCGCGCTTCGTCGCCCGTGTAGAATCGGTTTAACAACAATTCTGGATGCTCTAATTCAGTAAGCATCGTATTTTCAAATGTAATTTCAACGTGATCTGCATCCTTTGAAGTTAATTGAACTTCAACGTTATCCTTGGCATATTTAAGGATATTTCCAATTAAATTCTGGAAGACGCGTAATAATAATGTTTCATCCGTTTTAATAATGATTCCGGATGTAATTTGGGGTGTAACCTGTAATCCGTGACCTTCAAATTCATCGTAAAAACTAAAAAGCTCCGTTTCCAATAACTTAGCAACATCAACTTCAGTGATTTCTAAGTTGATCCCTTTTTCTTGTAATACATTAAAGTCCATTAAGTAATGAAGATAGTAATCGACAGAATTTAGATTTTTACTAACTTTTTCCAAACTTTTTTGGACATCTCCCCCGCTATCTTTACGCATTAATTGAACGTACCCCATTGAAACAGTCAGGGGTGTTTTTATATCATGCGTTAAATTAGTTAGCATTTGACGAATTTGTTTATCTTTTTGAATTCCAGCTTGTTTGATTTCACGACTTTGTTTGAGGCTATCATTACTTTCTTTAATTAGGCGTGCTAAGAAAGGAAAATTGGTACTCGTTGTAATCAACGCATTCGTTTCGTGTGTATTTATGTAGTTTAATTCGTTGGTTGCACGTCTTAAATCGTGAATCAATAGCCCCAAAATTCCCAGCAACACACAGCCAATGATACTTAAAATAATGATCATCAGATTTCCTCCACTAGTCTAGTCTTACTCCAATGCCCCAGATTGATTTAACGTACTTTGAATCAGTTAGTAGCGCACCTATCTTGATTCTTAAATTGCTAATATGAACGTTCAAAGTATTTTCAGCGTTGATGTATGGTTCTCCCCAAATCATCTCGTATAGCTGTTCTTTTTCAAAAACCTGGTGTGGATTTTCAACTAATAGTTTTAAAATTTCAAATTCTTTCTTGGGCAACGCTAAGTTTTGTCCGCTAATTAACACCGTGTGCGTTTGGGGGTCAACTTGAATTTCTTTATATGTAATCATCTGCTTCAATATATTAGAAACTTTTCGACCTCGCAATTGAACTTGAACCCGTGCCAAAAGTTCGTCAATATCAAACGGTTTGGTTAGGTAATCATTGGCACCAAGCGTCAACAATTCCACTACTTTTTGTTTATCTTGAATCGCTGTCAGCACTAGAATCGGTACTGCAGAAGTTTTTCGAATTGTTTTCAGAACACTTTCGCCCATGATCCCCGGAAGCATGAGGTCTAAAACCACTAAATCTGGTTTGAATTCTTTAAATTTCGAAAGCGCCTTGATTCCATCTGTTGCCTCTCCAACTAAATATTTCTCACTCAAAACGTCTTTCAACAAACTTAAAATATCCTGATGATCTTCAACAATCAAAATTTTAGCCTTCAACCTAACCCCTCCAGTTTTCTTTAATTATTGCATTAAATAACTGCCACAACAATTTAGAATTAATTAATGTTTTGTTATGACCAAACTTTACGTATTGCATCTAAACTATAAATTGAGGTGATCGATATGGAAAATGTACTAGAAATACAAAATGTTAGTAAGCGTTTCGGTAATTTTAAAGCACTTGATGATATTTCACTATCAATTAAACGTGGAGAAATTTATGGTTTGATTGGCGAAAATGGCGCGGGAAAAACAACTTTAATGCGCTTAATTACAAAACTTTCTCCTTTGCGTTCCGGTAAAATTACTCTTCTAGGCGATAATCTGCGTGTAACCAATCGTCCTTTAAAACACATTGGTTCCATTATTGAAAGTCCCGCCTGCTTTCAAAATTTGACCGTAATTCAAAACTTGAAATTAACTTCCATTCAACATGGCATTTCCAATAAAAGTTTAGTTGCCAACATTATCGAATTAGTCGGACTGGAACTTAAAAAGAACACTAAAGCTAAAAATCTTTCTTTAGGACAGCGTCAACGTTTAGGACTGGCAATTGCTTTACTCCCTCAACCCGATTTTTTAATTTTAGACGAACCAATTAACGGTCTTGATCCATCTGGGATTATGGATATTCGCGCACTTCTAAAAAAACTTAATTCTGAAATGAACACAACCATTCTAATCTCAAGTCACATTTTGACTGAATTATATCAAGTTTCAACCCGTTTTGGTTTTATTCATCGTGGACGTCTAATTAAAGAGCTCAGTAAAGAAGAATTAGAATCTGCCAATAAATCTGGAATTGAAATCGAGCTTGACCAAGTTGAACAAGCCGCTCAAGTACTCGATGGTTTAAACATTGGAGAATTTTCAATCAGCGATGACCATCATGTTCTAATCTTAGATTTAAATGCCAACATCGCTGAAATCAATAATCAACTTGTTCAAAACAACATTCCCGTTAAGAACATTACGAAAAAAGAAAGTTCGCTGGAGCAATACTATACCAACCTTCTCGCTGAACAAGGAGGATTTTAAAATGATTAACCAATTCCGAGCAGATTTTTATCGTCAGATTCATACAATTACAATTTATATTTTGGCTGCTTTAGTTATTGCTCTTGCCGCCTTAACCGTAAAATATGAAAGTGTCGGTGGAATTATGATGACCGGTGCTATTCAAAATGGATTAGACCAAGTTTTATCCGATCATTGGACTCAAATCCTTGCAGTTCGCGGTCTAACCGTTAGTTCTAGCTTGTTATTGTATATTTTTTTCGCAATATTTGTAACTACCTTCGGAACCGAATTTGTTCAAAAAACATATAAAAGTTCATTAACTTCTGG